>CANFRP010000008.1 GCA_947449535.1 Actinomycetota bacterium
GGTAACCGCGATGTACTTCGTGATGAGCACTTCCAAGTAATGAAGGATGGCGCAATTCTCTCTAACGCTGGCCACTTCGATATTGAAATCGATGTTGCTTGGCTCGAGCAGAATTCGAAAACTAAGAATTCCAAAATTCGTCATCAGACTGATGAGTACGTACTTAAGTCAGGTGCGCGTATCTTGCTTCTTGCAGAAGGTCGCCTAGTAAACCTTGGTGCTGCAGAAGGTCACCCAGCTTCAGTCATGGATATGTCATTCTCCGATCAGGCTCTCACTGCTGAGTGGCTTTTGAAGGCCGCCGCATCACTGTCAGCAGGTTTGCATGATGTTCCGACAACTATCGATAAAGAAGTTGCTCGCCTCAAGCTTGAGAGCATGGGAGCAACCGTAGATGTGCTCACACCTGCGCAAGAGTTGTACCTCAACTCATGGGAGCACGGTTCCTAATTAATAAGTAGGATCACTCTTATGACTCTCATCATGGTTGTAGACGATGACCAAGATCTCTCTGAGATGTTGGGAATTGTTCTCAATGGTGCGGGCTATGAAGTGGATTTGGTGGGGCGCGGGGATGAGGTCATGGACCTACTTCGCGCCCAAAAACCAGATTTAGTACTCCTCGATGTGATGTTACCGGGCATGGATGGCATCGAAGTTGCAAAATTAATTCGAGCAGAATCCATGGTCCCGATCGTTATGTTGACCGCTAAAGGTGACACTCACGATGTTGTTCGTGGCCTGGAAGCTGGCGCCGATGATTACATGGTGAAGCCTTTCAATCCTTCCGAGTTAGTTGCTCGACTAAAAGTTCGTCTACGCCGATCACATACAGAGACTGATACCTCACTTCGTATTGGAAATATTGAGATTGACCAGATTGCCCATTCCATTATTCGCGCGGGCCAATCAATTCCACTAACTCGCTTAGAGTTTGATTTGCTTGTTGCACTTGCGAAAGAGCCCGGTCGAGTATTTACTCGCGAAGCACTTCTCAGTGAAGTCTGGGGCTATCAGCACGCTACTGATACCCGTCTGGTAAATGTTCACATTCAGCGCCTTCGTTCTAAAGTCGAATACGACCCGGAAAATCCTGAGCTAATCGTGACGGTTCGCGGCATTGGTTACAAAGCCGGTACCGGCGAGAAGTGAGAATTTTTGGCGGGCGGTGGAGAACCTCCCTCGCATGGCGGGTGACAAGCACCATTGTTTTTCTCTCATTAGCAATCATTTACATAGTTGGATCGGCACTTTTTACTCAGCTCTCACATGGCATTTCGCAGGAGAAGACAAATGTCTCGCTAGCTGATGCGCAATCCACTACTCGTTCGGTTGAACTTCAATTGGCGATCGCGAGATACCAAACTTCAACGACGGTAAAGAAAATTGTCAGCGATGTTCTCACTATTCCATCTCTTACCGGCGCAACTTCGGGTCGAGAAGTTGCTCTAGTTGCGATGCCAAAGAATAAGCAAGCAGTTGCTTCTTATCAGGGCACATCCAATTTGCTCTCACTTGATTCGATCCCAGAAGAATTGCGGCTCCAAGTTCAAAAGAGTAAATCAAATGTTTACGCCGAGAGCACAATGATTTATCTCAGTGGCAAGAGCGAGCGTGCCCTAGTTGTAGGTAATCCATTAGATATCCCCGGAGCTGGAAAATATGAGTTCTATACCCTCTTTAGTTTGGCTCAACAAGATTCCACATTAAGTCTCATAGGTGGCGCCCTCTGGTTAACCGGAGCAGTTCTTATTCTCCTGATCGGACTTGTCACCTGGCTAGTTATTCGCCAAGTTATTTCACCTGTGCGCGAAGCTGCTCGAATTGCTACGCAATTAACTGCGGGGGATCTCGAACAAAGAATGAGCGTTGTGGGGGAGAATGAAATTGCCATTCTGGGAATTGCATTTAATGAAATGGCAGTGTCCCTCAAACAACAGATCTCTCGCCTAGAAAATCTCTCCCGACTTCAGCAGCGCTTTGTCGCCGATGTCTCCCACGAGTTGCGTACGCCATTGACCACAATGAGAATGGCAGCCCAAGTCATCTTTACCGCTCGTGATGGATTCGATCCAGTAGTAGCCCGAAGTGCAGAGTTATTGATTGCACAAATCGAACGCTTTGAAGGTCTTCTCTCCGATCTGCTCGAGGTAAGCCGATTTGATGCCGAGGCAGCAGTCGTTGATATTCAAAAGATTGATATCACCACGATTGTTAAACAGACCATTGACTATGTGCACCCAAGCCGAGAGCAATTTATCAATTTGCATGCGCCCGAAGAGCCAGTATTTGTCGATGCGGATTCCCGACGCATTGAGCGAATTATGCGCAATCTAGTGACTAATGCCATCGACCATTGTGATGGTCAAAATATTGATGTTTATATTGCCGAGAGCGAAGGAGAGGTTGCAGTTGCCGTCAGAGATTACGGAATTGGGTTCTCCGACAAAGATAATAAATTCCTCTTTGATCGTTTTTGGCGAGCCGATCCTTCTCGTGCGCGGATTCGAGGCGGCACAGGTCTTGGACTTTCGATTGCGTTAGAAGATGCAAAATTGCATCAAGGGACTCTTCAAGCCTGGGGACGTCCTCGCCGCGGAGCTAATTTTGTTCTGACGCTCCCCAAGACTTTTGGAAATTCCATCAAAAGTTTTCCGATCGCAGTTGTCCCACCATCAGAGTTATCAACAATTATTGAAAGTACAGTCGACGAAGATCTCTAGAGATTAGATAGTGGGGAGGTGTTTGACTCCCTTCGCTCACTCCTCGAACTCGTTTATCCACCCCAATGCATTAATTGCAATGCACTGGGTGAGGATTTTTGCGAAGTATGTAAACAAGAGTGGATAGCTCCCACTCGTTGCATCTCCGTGTCTCCTATTCCGATGTGGAGTTCTGCCCACTATTCTCGCGTTGCTACTCGAATAATTTTGCTGGCGAAAGAAAACAATAACCTCGCCGCCCGCAAAGTTCTGGCCCAAGCTATCGCTCAATCAATTGAGCACATATCAGCCAATGCCGGAGCAAGAAGATTAGTTCTGATTCCTATTCCTTCTTCGAAGAAAATGAATCGAAAGCGTGGATTCACTCATGGGCAATCACTTGCTCAAGAAGTGGGCAGACATTTCAATAATCGACCTGTGGTGCTCAGCGCTCTCGTTCACAATCGCTCCGTGCGAGATCAGAGTGAGATCGCGATGTCGGCGAGAGAGCTCAATCTGCATGGGGCGTATTCGGTGAACGCTAGGAAAGGAGCGATCTCGCCGTCAGATCTGGTCTTGCTCATCGATGATCTGATTACATCTGGAAGTAGCGTGAGAGAGGCTGTGAGAGCCCTTAAAAGTGCCAATATCTTCCCTGAAGCGGCTATATCTGCATGTGCGGTGGGCGCTGCTTTCAGATTACGATAAGGCCATGACCCGGTTGGGTCGCTCATTGAGGCAAGAGTTTTACACCTGAGAAAGAGGCGTTGTGGTCGCGATATTAGACAAGATTTTGCGTGCAGGCGAAGGCCGAGCAGTTAAGGCGCTCGAGAAAATCGCTCAAGAGGTCAATACATTCGAACCTCAAGTTTCAGCGCTCTCCGACACTGAACTTCGTGAGCAGACCGTAAAGTTTCGTGCCCGCCTTGCTGCTGGTGAATCACTGGATGATCTGCTCCCTGAAGCTTTCGCAACTGTTCGCGAAGCAGCTAAGCGAACATTGGGACAGCGCCACTATGACGTCCAGCTCATGGGTGGAGCAGCGCTTCACCAAGGAAATATCGCTGAAATGCGTACGGGTGAAGGTAAGACTCTGGTTGCAACTCTGCCTTCCTATCTCAATGCGCTCTCCGGTAATGGCGTCCACGTTGTTACTGTCAATGATTACTTAGCTGAGCGCGATAGTGAATGGATGGGTCGCATCCATCGATTCCTTGGCCTCAAAGTGGGCGTCATTCTCTCCAACATGACACCAGCTGAACGACGCGAGGCATATAACGCTGATATTACTTACGGCACAAATAATGAATTTGGATTCGATTACCTTCGCGACAACATGGCGTGGTCACTCGAGGATTGTGTTCAACGCGTCCACAACTTCGCCGTGGTCGATGAAGTGGACTCGATTCTCATTGATGAAGCAAGAACTCCGCTCATCATTTCCGGACCGGCCGATAAAGCCACTAAATGGTACGTCGAATTTGCCACCATCGCGGGCAAGTTAGAAATTGGACTTCATTACGAAGTAGACGAGAAGAAGCGCACCATTGGAATCCTTGAAGAGGGTGTCACCAAAGTAGAAGAGCTTCTTGGTATCGAAAATCTTTATGAATCAGTAAATACTCCGATGATTGGGTACCTCAATAACGCTGTGAAAGCGAAGGAAATTTTCAAGCGCGATCGTGATTATGTTGTAATGAATGGCGAGCTCCTCATCGTGGATGAGCACACCGGGCGCATGATGGTTGGCCGTCGCTATAGCGAAGGACTTCACCAAGCCCTGGAAGCGAAAGAGCGGATTGAGATTCAAGATGAGAATCAGACTCTCGCCACCATTACGCTTCAGAATTACTTCCGCCTCTACAAAAAGCTCTCTGGAATGACTGGTACAGCAACTACTGAAGCTGCAGAATTCCACCAGATCTATAAATTGGGAGTTATTCCAATCCCTACAAATCGCGAACCGCAGCGTGCCGATCAACCCGATCTTATTTATAAGACAGAGAAGGCAAAGTTCAATGCGTGCGCAGATGACATTGCTGAACGCCACAAGAAGGGCCAGCCAGTATTGGTGGGTACGGTCTCTGTGGAGAAGTCAGAAGAACTTGCGCACCTCTTGAAAATTCGTGGAATTGCCCACGAAGTTCTCAATGCCAAGCAGCACGAACGGGAAGCGGCAATCATTGCTCGCGCAGGCGCAGTTGGCGCAGTAACTGTTGCGACAAATATGGCCGGTCGCGGTACCGACATTATGCTCGGTGGCAATCCAGAATTTATGGCTGATTTCGAATTACAACGTCGCGGTCTCTCACCAGTAGATACACCGGAGGAGTATGAAGCTGCTTGGGCGAGCGAACTTGCAAAGCAGAAGGAAGCAGTCAAGAAAGAGCATGAAATTGTCGTTGAACTTGGTGGACTTTATGTTTTGGGCACTGAGCGTCACGAATCTCGTCGTATAGATAATCAGCTCCGTGGTCGTTCTGGTCGCCAAGGCGATCCCGGCGAATCTCGTTTCTACCTCTCACTTCAAGATGAGCTCATGCGCCGCTTTAACTCAGGACTTGTCGAGCGCTTCTTAGGGGCTGCAGGTATTGCAGAAGAAGTCCCACTTGAATCCAAGATGGTCTCCAATGCGATTCGTTCAGCTCAAACTCAAGTGGAATCTTTGAACTTTGAAATGCGTAAGAATGTTTTGAAATATGACGATGTCATGAATCGCCAACGCGAAGTTGTTTATAGCGAACGCCGCGAAGTTCTTGAAGGTGCAGATATTTCTCTTCAGGTACAGAAATTTGTTGGAGATACTGTCACGGCTTATGTCACTTCAGCGACAGGTGAGGGATATCCAGAAGATTGGGATCTCGACACTCTATTCACAGCCCTCCAGACCCTTTATCCGATCTCCTTTACCCAAGAGCAGCTGATTGCTGAAGTCGGTAGCAAAGATGCGCTTGATGCCGAACTCTTACTTAATAAAGTATTAGATGATGTAAATAAGGCCTATGCAGCGCGCGAAGAATCTTTGCGTCCTGAGGTAATGCGCGAACTAGAGCGAAAGATTCTGCTCTCTGTTCTTGATCGCAAATGGCGCGAGCACCTCTATGAGATGGATTATCTGCAAGAGGGAATTGGTCTCCGTGCGATGGCCCAACGTGATCCACTTGTGGAATACCAGCGTGAGGGCTTCGATCTATTTGCAGCAATGATGGACTCCATTAAGGAAGAGATGGTCGGCTTCTTGTTCCACGTTGAAGTTGATGTGGTTACCGATGATGGTTCAACTCAAGTTGCAGCCAAGGGCCTTACCCCAGAGATCAAACCAGCGAATGAACTTCGTTATTCAGCATCTGATGTAGATGGAGCCGTCGTTAACTCTGGTTCTTCCCAAACTCCGCGTAACGCACCATGTCCATGCGGTAGTGGCAAGAAATACAAGCGTTGCCATGGCGGAGCCAACTAACTTCTTTTAAAGAATCACCATCTCTGTGCAGAGCCATCTCTTATCTACGCCCTCAAAGCGCAAGATGAGGGATCGGACTCGCTCGCCAATTCGAATCGTCACTGTAGCTTCAGCGATACTTTCCAGCGGTTGGCTGATGTAAATCTTTCTAATCTTTGGGCTTTCGGTAATGATCGGTGACTTTCGCAGTAACTGCTGATGGACCCGACGGTGTGACCAACGCGCCAGCTGCATTGCAGTTCTGCGACCAGCCCAGATTTCAATGCATCCCACCACATATTGTCGAACCCACTGTTCGATTTCGGGAAGTTCGGATTGGTAAGTAGGTTTTGGTGAAAATTCATTATCTAGCCCATTATCAAGATCAGATCGCCAATCTTGGGTAGGAACGAGATAGAGCTTGGCCGGAATCACCGTGGCTTCAAGATGCGATCCAATTTCGGAATCGCCCTCATAAAGTTCAAGCATCGGATGGTGCCAATTCGCCTTATCAATGCGTTGAGATGATCCCGAACGCTCTCTTCTTCGGACAGTGATCTCTAGTGCGCTACTGCTCTCTTGGGTGTTTTCCGGTTGGCTCTGTGCAATATGTAGATTCATGGGCCGAGCCTCTCGATGACGCTGGCATAGAACATCATCCTTAAGGATGAAATCTGGCTGTGGAGATTGAGAGCAGGTGTGGATAGATAGATTCACACTTCTGGTAATTGCGTTATTCATCTCCCATGATTGATATCAAGAGAGAGATCTCCAAACGCCCCCGCTCCTATCTCGCAGGTCTACTAATCGCTATCTCCTTTGTTGCTGCGTTATTGATTACTAGCGCTGCCAACCACACGGTCCTTGTCTGGGCTTCGACTAATCACATCTCTGCCGGCGATACATTGGATTCCACTAATCTTCGTGAAATTCGAGTATTGCTTCCAGAGAACTCCAATAAATATATAACTACGCGGAGCTCGATCGCGGGCTACACCTCAACGCGCTCTGTTGAAGCCGGTGAGCTCATTGCGGTCTCGGGAGTGACCCGAGCGCCAGCAGGAAGTGACGCGAGATATCTTCCGATTCGAGTAGCAAGGAATGATTTACCGATCGATGTTCTTCGTGGATCATATGTGGATATTTACGCACTTCCCATCCGCGACTCCTCGGGAAATTTTGCCCCGGTAAGGCAGGTCGCGCATTCAGTTCTTGTCGATAACGTGGATGGAAAATCCCGTGATTTGGGGGGTGAAATTGGAGTAGTGGTTTTGATTGGCAAGAGCTCTGTACTCGCCGTAATGGAGTCATTAGTAAATTCACGGATCGTGATGGTGCGTAGTGCTCTCTGAAATTCCGCAACTTCAAGTAGTAACTGCAATTTTGGATTCCGATGAAGAAGATTTCATCTCCCAACTACTTTTCAATCAAGGTTGGTCAATTATCTACCGTGCGATAGATGCAGAAACACTCACGAATTTTCTCGATAGCCGAAACGCGCTCGATCGAACTGTTCTGGTATATAAATCTGATCTCCCTGGGTGGAATGCCGAACTCATAGAGCCGCATAAAGGATCAAATTTTACTGAGATCAATCTCGACCAGGTATCGACTACCAGCAACGAAATTATGGGATATATCCGATCTCATGTGAGGACTCCGCTTGTGCACGAGGGAAGCACGTCGGAGAGTGGAAGCGATCGTGCTGCTAACGGTGAGGGAACTCGACGTCGTGTTTATACGATCACGGGAACTAGTGGGGCCCCCGGACGCAGCACTCTCGCCATAAATCTTGCCGAAGAACTTTCGCTTAAAATGTCGGTTGATTTGTTAGATGCCGATGTGAAGGCACCCTCACTTCCATATCTCTTACGACAACATTTAGCTACGCATCCACATCGCGAGGGCCATCACCCCATTGAGATAATGGATAGTGCCTTAAAGGACCGTAATTCTGGAGTTGAATTTACAAAAACCCAAGGCGCGGTAATCGTCGATATCGGAGTTCTACCGCCACTAGATGAACTCCTCACCGATCGACGGTGGCAGGCAATATTGCTCAATCAAATAATGAATGAGAGCACGGCATTGATATACCTGGCATCTTCGACCGGAATCTCACTCATTCGTCTTGAAGAATTTATGCGTAAGTTTCCTTTGATGCTGAGAAAAGTTCCGATCATCTACCTTCTCAATCAATCAGGGGTTGGGCGAATCGATCGGGCGGTAGAAGAGCGATTCCTTGCTCTGGTGGAGGGGGAGAAGCATCTGATCATGCCTACCAATTCGCTGCTCAATAAAAGGCAGGAGCGAGATGCCATGAACTCATTGCTACGATTGCTGCATGAGAGCGATAGATGAACAGACTGCGCTCACAGACGCGGATCGAGATCGAATCGCTGAATTGCTGGCAGAGTGGCAGCTCCTCTCCGATCTCTCCTTCGCTGATTTAATTCTCTGGATTCCTAAACGTCGCGATTATCAGAACTGGCCTGATGGCCATATTGCCATGGCACATATTCGGCCCACTACTGCTGCAACAGTTTTTACACATGATGTTATTGGGGAAGAGCTCTCGTGGGGCGAAAATCCACGGATTGATCAAGCGCTCTCTACCGGAGAAATTGTTCGTGACACCGAGCCCGAACTCATCGGTGAAATTATGGTTAAAGAGGAGACCGTGCCCGTTCTCTTTGATGGCCGTGTCATTGCAGTGATCTCACGGCATCGAAATGCAGAATTGATGCGTTCACCATCGCGCTTAGAGTTAAATTATCGAGAGATCGCCCACAAAATCTATCGAATGATTTCCGAGGGAACATTTCCTATTCAGAACTCGATCTATCGAGCAGAATCTGCGCCACGCGCTGGAGATGGATTAATTCGCCTTGATGGCAATGGAGTTATGACATTTGCAAGTCCTAATGCACGATCAGCTTTTAACCGCGCAGGTTGGGAGTCAGAGCTTGAGAATAATCGCCTCGGAGATGTCATTAGCCATGTGGTGCGCGGTGCTGCAGAGCCGACAGATGAGTCGTGGTCAACAAAGATGTCTGGTAAGTCTTTGCGCCGAGAGGAGTTTGAAAATGGCAATGGAATTTTTGACTTATTAGTGATTCCATTAATAGAAGGATCTGACAATATCGGCGCAATCGTTCTTGTTCACAATGTGACAGAGCTGCGACGCCGCGATCGTGCTTTGGTGACAAAAGATGCCACGATTCGAGAGATTCACCACCGAGTAAAGAATAATCTTCAGACAGTCTCAGCTTTGTTACGACTTCAATCTCGTCGCGTGGAAGATCCGATCGCTAGCGCTGCACTTGCAGAAGCCGTGCGCCGGGTAGCTTCAATCGCAATCGTTCACGAAACCCTTTCTGCGAGTTCCACCGAGAGCGTGGCCTTTGATGAGGTTTATGACCGCATTGTTCATAATGCGATCGAACTCAGCACTCACCCAATCAAAATCTCTAAAGTTGGGACTTTTGGAACATTTGAATCGGTTACTGCGACACCACTTGCTTTAGTAGTTACCGAACTCATCCATAATGCGCTGGAGCATGGCCTGGAGAATGAGGGAGATTCGTTGCGAGTGGAGATCGAGCACGAAAATGGAAATTGCCATATTTCGGTGGTCGACAATGGGGTAGGACTACCTGCCGGATTCTCGTGGGATCAATCTTCAAATCTAGGACTTCAAATTGTGAAGACTCTGACGGAGAACGAACTTAAAGGTTCGATAAATCTCACTCGTGAAAATAACGAGACTCGGGCGAAGCTAACTTTTAAAAATTAAAAGGAGTTCTGGTTCTCCATCATGCGAGCGCGATTACGTGCTGCCCGGCGCTTGAGAGCGCGACGCTCATCTTCTGATAGGCCGCCCCAGACACCAGCATCTTGACCGCTCTCCAAAGCCCAGGCCAAACAAGGGTCTTTTACGAGACAGCGATTGCAGACCTTCTTCGCCTCTTCGATTTGTGCGAGAGCAGGGCCGGTATTTCCGATCGGGAAGAAGAGCTCAGGGTCTTCGTCACGACAGGCAGATTGATGTCGCCAGTCCATATTGCGCGTGCTCCTCTTGTGTAAATCTCGGGGAAATCAGGGAACCTTTTCACGAGTGAGCCCTAAATCGGCTCTCTCACGGGGTTAAGTGTCCCGTGCTTTGCCTGACTTAACAAGGACATTTAGAAGAAGATTTTAAAAATTAGCAAAATTGGATGCGTTGCTGATCACATCATTGCGATCCACATGAAGTGTGCCCCCGACAGGAATCGAACCTGTGCCCCCGCCTCCGGAGGGCGGTGCTCTATCCCCTGAGCTACGGGGGCGGATAGATAAGCGAAGGTTATCTGAGTTATTGGTTTTCTCACCATCAATGCGAGAATCACACTATGAATTCAACGGCATATTTTGCAACTGGGTGTTTCTGGGGAGCCGAGCGCCGGTACTGGCAACTCGATGGAGTAATTTCAACTTCCGTTGGTTATATGGGCGGAAGCTCAGCGCAGCCCACATATGAAGAGGTGTGCACAGGAAGAACGGGCCATGCAGAGATGGTGGAAGTTGTATTCGATCCTTCGCTCGTCAGTTATGAACGCCTACTTCAAGAGTTCTGGGTGATGCACGATCCCACCTCCCTGAATAAGCAAGGTGGTGATATTGGAACTCAATATCGCAGCGCGATCTATTGCACTTCAGATGCCCAACTTTCAAGTGCGCTCGCAACTAAAGATATTTATCAGAGCGTCTTGGTTGCACAAGGTCTGGATGAGATTTGCACTGAAATATTGCCTGCTGAGGGAGTGACCTATTGGCTCGCCGAGGAGTATCACCAGAAATATTTGGCTAAGAATCCCCATGGATATGACTGTCACTCCAGCACGGGCGTTGCTTATCCCGTCAGTTAATTTCGCTCCCGCGAGAGATCTATCGCCCTCCAGCAATACCAAGCAACCACACTTTGATATCCATCAAATTTCTTACCCAGCGGATCCAAATCCTTTGGATCTATCTCCTCCGGTAATTTGTGAATTAATTCCCAACCCCGACGAACACCGAGATCACCAACTGGCCAGACATCTAAACGCCCCATGTGGGAGATCAGAAACATTTCAACGGTCCAGCGGCCAATTCCCCATTGCTTAGTGAGTTCATCAGTAATTTCCTGGTTACTCATTTTTCCAAATTTATGAAAATGAATATCACCGGCAAGTGTTGAACCTGTTAATTCGAGAATCGCCCGCGCTTTGGCGCCAGATGCCCCAGCCCCGCGCAGTAATCCTGGATCTAATTCGCTCATTGACTCGGGGGAGATTTTTCCACCTGCAAGTTCGGTAACGCGATTACGAATAGTAGCGGCGGCTTTTGTCGCTAATTGTTGCGAAAGGATTGAGTGCACAAGAACTTGATAGTGAGTCCGATTACTTTTTTTCTGGCCAATGGGGCAGAGATCAGATTGTGCAATCACGGGGGCGAATTTCCGATCTTTTTTTGCGAGCGCTTCAGTAATGCCGCGCATATCCTTCGCCGTAATCAGTGCCATGAGGCATTACTGTAGACCAGTGAAGGAATATATGAATGTGGGCGTATGGCTCTGGACCTTAGGCTTGCTTGGCGTGGTCTTGATTTTTGATTTCTCGATGGCCTTTCGCCACCGCAACAAGATCACCACTCTCAAAGCCGCAACCGCATGGACCATTTTCTATGTATCTCTGGCCATAGCATTTGGATTTTCACTCGGTATCTGGGCCGACCATCGAGCTCGCAGTGAATTCTTTGCTGGCTGGCTTACCGAATATTCGCTCTCCTTTGATAATTTATTTATTTTTATTTTGATTTTGGCCCGCTTAAAGGTAGAGAAAGAACGGGAAGAGATAGTCCTCTTTGGTGGAATCTTCTTCTCATTAATTTTGCGAGGAGCATTTATTGCTGCTGGCGCCGCCATCATTCATCATTTCTCAGCGATTTTCTTCCTTTTCGGTGGATTTTTGATCTACACCGCGATTCAACTATTCCGTGAAACCGAGGAGCAGGAATGGAAAGAGGGGAGGGCAATCTCCTTTTTCCGCAAGAAAGGGGCTTCAACTCCCGTCATTGCCTTTGTTGCGCTAGCGACGACAGATCTTCTCTTCGCCTTGGATTCCATCCCAGCCATCTTTGGTCTTACCACTAACGCCTACATCGTTGTCACCGCAAATATTTTTGCCTTGATGGGCTTACGTCAACTTTATTTCCTCATCGGGGGAATGATGAAAAAGTTAATCTTCTTAACTGAAGGATTGTCAGCCATCCTGGCTTTTATTGGAATCAAGCTCCTCTTTCAGGCCATGCATGATCAGGGTTGGCATAAAGTTTGGGGAATTAAAGTTCCAGAGATTGGGTTGAGCGTAAGTCTGGGATTTATTGTTACGACCCTTGCAATTACCACATCGGTGAGCCTTTGGTCGACCCGCGGCAGTAAGTAGGATTTAGCCATGAACCAGATCAAAGTATTTCCGCTTGCCGAATTGCAGAAGCGCAAGAGCGACAAATGGCGCGGATATGGCGAAGGCGTCCTTCCCCTTCCTGTGATGGAGATGGACTTTGAAATCGCCAAGCCAATTCGCGATTTACTTATCGAGATGATCAACAATTCGGATACCGGATATCTCGGACCAGTGGATGAATATGGCAAAAACTTCGCCGTATTTGCCAAATCCCGTTGGAATTGGGATGTCGATCCGACCCAAGTATTTACTTGCACAGATGTTGCTGTGGGAATGATTGAGATGGCTCGCATGATTATCAAACCGGGCGAGAAGATTATGATCAATACTCCCGTGTATCACAATTTTGCTAATTGGATCAACGAACTTCATTGCACGCAAGTTGATACTCCACTCAAGCGAGATGGTCTGCACTACACATTTGATTTCGATCTAATAGAACGTGACTATGCAGCAGGCGTAAAAATTCACTTCCTCTGTAATCCACATAATCCAGTGGGAACTGTATTCACGCGGGATGAACTCTCGCATTTGGCTGATTTGGCGAAGAAATATGGCGTAACAATATTTAGCGATGAAATTCACTCACCACTTACCTATCGCAAAGAGGAGTTCACTCCATTCTTGGCGGTAAGTGAGACGGCGCGAGAAGTCGGAATTTGTGTGACATCTCCTAGCAAGAGCTTTAACTTGGCTGGCCTTAAGTGCGCAGCGATTGTGACGGCAAGTGAGAAGCAGAAGAATCTCGCGCTCTCGATGCCCAAAGCCGTGCATTACCGCGCATCGCTCTTTGGAGCATTTGCTGGAGCACAAGCTTTTCTCTGTGAAGATTGGCTCGATGATGCGTTAGTGCAATTGCGCACTAATCGTGATTACCTGAAAGAACTTCTTGATGAGCGCCTACCTACGGTCGGATATCGAGTTCCTGATTGCAGTTATGTTGCTTGGCTCGACCTAACATCGCTTAATCTAGGAGAAAATCCCGCCGCTAGATTGCATGAAGAAGCCAAAGTTGCCTTTAATCATGGCGTGACATTTAGTCCAACCCATACCCAATTTATTCGCTTTAACTTTGGAACAAGTCCAGAGATTATTGCGGAAGCGGTAAATCGCATCACAACAATAGTTAAGTAGGAATTTGATGCCAGATGTATTAATTATTGGTGGCGGACATAATGGTTTGGTCGCTGCATGCTACTTAGCAAAAGCTGGAAAGAGCGTAACTATTCTTGAGGCAGCTCCAGAAGTGGGCGGCGCAACCGTTAGTCAACGAGTTTTTAAAGATTACGATGCACGGCTTTCCCGTTATTCATATCTCGTCTCTTTATTACCTGATCAAATTGTGCAAGATCTGGGCCTCTCATTTACAACCATTGGTCGTTCGGTAGCCTCCTTCACACCCGTCCAAGTAGATGGCGCCGTGAAAGGTCTACTTATTTACTCCGACTGGCGGGATAAAACTGCGGATGATTTTAGGAACTTGACCGGCGGCGATAGTGAATTTGAAAACTGGAAATCTTTTTATAGCGATGTACAGAAAATTGCAGATGCCATCGCTCCCACGATGTTGCAGAAATTGCCGACTCGTTCAGAATTGAAAAATGCCGTCAATCATCAGATCTGGGATGAGATCGTTGAACGCCCATTAGGAGAAGTCTTAGAAGAGCGTTTCTCCGATGATCGCGTTCGCGGAATAGTTCTTACCGATGGCCTCATAGGAACTTTTGCAGATGCCCATAACCTGGCCGCAAATCGCTGTTTTATTTACCACCTGATTGGCAATGGCACGGGTGAATGGAGAGTTCCGCGCGGTGGAATGGGTGGACTTGTTAAAGAACTTACTGATTTGGCTACCTCGCTCGGAGTGGTAATTACTACTAATGCCAGAGTCGTTAGCGCCGTTCGCGATCAAGAACTCTGGACTCTGACAACATCACAAGGCGAGCGCTATTCCTCGACCTATGTCTTAGCAAACTGCGCACCACAAATTCTGGCTTCAATCACGGGAGCTACCCCTCCGGAAAGTCTTGATGGTTCTCAGATAAAGATCAATATGTTGTTAAAGAAGTTACCTCGCCTCAAGAGCGGGGAAGAGCCGGCGCTTGCTTTCGCTGGGACGTTCCACTTTGATGAGAATTACAGTGATTTTCAGAGAGCTTACGAATCGGCAGCCGCAGGCGTGATTCCAGAAATAATTCCAGCTGAAATGTATTGCCACACATTGAGTGATACTTCGATTCTCAGCGATGAACTCACCGCTCAGGGGTTCCACACTCTGACGCTCTTTGCGATACACACGCCAGCCACTCTCTTTGAAAAAGATAACGAAGGCGCCAAGAGTGAGATCACCAAGAAGTTGCTGGCCCAACTCAACAAATACCTACTTGATCCAATTGAAGAGTGTCTTGCTGTTGCCAGCGATGGTTCGCTCTGTATCGAAACCAAATCTCCGTTAGACCTCCAGGCCGATGTCTCACTGCCCCGTGGCAATATCTTTCATAAAGATCTCTCCATGCCCTTCCGGGAAGATGGCACTCCAGCGTCATGGGGAGTCGAGACAGAATTTACCAACCTCTTTATTTGTGGAGCGGGAGCAATACGAGGTGGCGGCGTGAGTGGAATTCCTGGCCACAATGCGGCAGCTGCAATTCTCGAACGCTCTTCGTAAATGCTTGTGTAGGCTTCGGGCATGAATGATGAGCTCTCTGGTTTGCATCCGGATTCACTGGTCGTGGCTGCTGGTCGCCCACCACGCGATGTCGATGCCCAATTAAATCCACCGATTTCATTAACGTCGACATTTCATGCTGCGGCGCCTGGCGAAGTCGAAAACCCTCGCGGATATGCTCGTTATGGAAATGAATCGTGGAGCGCTCTAGAAAGTGCTATCAGCGATCTTGAAGGCGGTCAGACACTTATTTTTGCATCAGGAATGAATGCGATCACAACCATCTTCTCACTGCTTCCTCATGGCGCAGTGGTGACGACTTCCCACAATGGATATACCGGAGTTCAAGT
Organism: Actinomycetota bacterium; assembly: GCA_947449535.1. Classification (GTDB taxonomy): domain Bacteria; phylum Actinomycetota; class Actinomycetes; order Nanopelagicales; family Nanopelagicaceae; genus AAA044-D11. The sequence continues at coordinate 15,645 of CANFRP010000008.1, forward strand.
ATTTCTCAGTCGCATGGTGGAAGAAGGACGATTAGAAGTTCGCTACGTTGATGTTGCCGACACTGATGCAGTTCTAGCAGCACTTCCAGGCACCGCACTCTTGTGGTTGGAATCTCCTACGAATCCAGGACTCGATGTGGCGGATATGCCAACAATTATTAAAGCCGCGAAGGCGATTAATTGCGGAGTTGCGGTCGACAATACTTTTGCGACACCACTCAACCAAAAGCCCTTGGATATGGGCGCAGATATGGTGGTGCATTCTGTAACAAAATATATTTCTGGCCATAGCGATATTTTGATGGGTTCGATTTCTACGAATGATGCGGCGCTCTATAAGCGGCTACATGATCTGCGAAATATTGTTGGTGGAATCCCAGGACCCTTTGAAGCGTGGCTTGCCCTTCGCGGAATGCGCACCCTCTCCGTTCGTCTAGAACGCTCTCAAGCCAACGCCCTAGAGTTGGCAACGAGATTGCAGAGCCATCCAGCAGTAGAACGTGTTCGCTACCCAGGTCTTGCCTCCGATCCTGCACACAAACGCGCCGCATCATTTATGAAGGGCTTTGGCGCAGTTCTCTCCATTGATGTTAAGGGAGGGGCAGATGCAGCCGATAAGGCTTGCAATGCATCCCGCTTGGTAACCCACGCAACATCACTTGGTGGAGTCGAATCCTTGTGGGAGCGACGCCATCGTTGGAGTTGGGAGAGCCCAAGTATTCCCAAGAACCTAGTTCGCCTTTCGGTGGGAATTGAAAATGTGGAAGATTTATGGGCAGACATTGACCAAGCCCTGCAGGCAAGTCAAAGATAGTCAGGTTATTCTTTACCCATGTTGAAATTCCTTCGTCGCCTCCTAGCTGTCGTAGCTGCTGTTGCGCTACTAGTAGCAGCATTTAAGAGCGCGCTGAACTGGATGGCTCGTAACGAAGATGATGATTACGAAGTCTTTGAAGATGACGAGCACGATTTTTCCCGTCACGCTTCGGAGAAGTAAGTGAGTGAATATATTCCCGGAACATGCAATATCGGGAAGGGCGAAATTCGCCGCCGCCAATTTGTTGCACTAATCGGATTTGTTCTTATCATCGTCTCTGCTTACGGCTTGATCTCTCAAAAATCTCCGCAATCTGCTCGCTTGGGAATATTTGCGCCTGCAATGATCTTTGCGGTGGGATGGATTCAATCTCGCAGAAAGTTCTGTCTCGCCTTTGGATTGATGGGAACCTTCAATTTTGGAAAACTTGGCCAACTCTCCAAAGTTGCTGATAGCGATGCAAAGCTTGCCGATCGCAAGACCGCACTATCAATTCTTGGACAATCAGTAGTACTAGCACTCGCCATTACAGGCTTGATCTACTTTATTCCTGCCTAATTTTCTCACCTTCCCTCGCTATTATCGCCACATGACCTCCGCTCCTAAGACGCTACATATCGTCCTCAATGGAGTGAGCGAAGATTCCCGAGTCCTCAAATGTGTTTGGTCGCTAGGTAATGCCGGCTGGGATGTGGTTGTTGCAGGAGCGACACCCTTCACCCACGCAGATGAGTTCACGATTGGTTACGCCACAATCATTCGTTTGCCACTCAAACCAGTTATTACACAAGATCTCATTGCAAAAGTCCTGCGGCGTTTGCGTTATTACAAGAGGCGATTGGAAGCGAGATTTGCGGCCGAACGATTACCTGGGATTCCTAATTTTGGGCGCGCTCTTAAATACTTGACCCCATTTGCCCTTAAATTCAAACCTGATGTGATTCATGCCCACGATTACACAGCGCTTCCTATTGCTGGCGCTTTAGTTGATTCCTTAAAACGCGAGGGTCATGATTGCAAATTAATTTATGACGCGCATGAATATGTTCCAGGTGTTTCGCACCTTAGCGTCCCGCTTGCAAAAATTTATTCGCACGAGGAGCGCAGACTCGCTCGATCAGCGGCAAGTATTCTTTCTGTCAGCGAGGGAATGTCAGACCTCCTCATGCCGCATCTGGAAATCACCAAGCGGCCAGAGCTCATCGCCAATGATCCAATGATTGAAGGAGCAAAGCCAAGTCTTCGTAACTTGCGAGAAGATTGCGGAATTAGCACCGATGTACCTTTGATGGTTTATTCCGGCGCAGTCGCTCCACAGCGTGGAGTTCATACCGCAGCCGCCGCGCTACGTCAGATGCCGGATCTACATTTGGTGGTTGTCGCTAATCCAGAGAATGCGACAGTTCGCGCTTTGCAAGAAGAATTTCGAGATGTTGCCGATCGCTTCCATGTTGTGCCCTATGTTCCCAATTCAGAGTTAGTTTCCTATCTTTCAGGTGCCACTCTTGGTCTAATTCCAATTCTGCATCGACTCAATCATGAGATCTCTTTAATCACTAAATTTGGTGAATATATGCAGGCAAAATTGCCAATTTTGGTGAGTGATGTAAAGACCATGTCGGAGGAAGTTCGTAGACTCGGTAATGGTGAAGTTCATATTGCAGATGATGTCTCAGATTTCGTAAGGGCTGCGCGGCTAATCGTTGATAACCCAAGTAAATATTCAGGGGTATACACAGCGGCGATTTTGGCTGAGCGCAGCTGGGAGAAGCAGGCCGAACACTTAGTGGAGATCTACAACCGAATTGCTCATGCTGCGCCAGTAGTGCGCCAACACCGAGCTTTTGAGCTAACTACACCTGTTGCGCGGGAGCGCCAATAACACGTACTGGAATTCCAGGGAAGTTCTTGGCGGCAAGCGAGCGTCGACCATCGACAACAGCCTTCACTCCAGGGAAATCTTCGGCGGTGAGCATTTTATATTCAGCATGATCTGCCTGAAGGATTACCCCATCGACCGGTGTTCCCAGTAATAAAGGCGTGAAGCCAAGTCCAATAATCTCTTGATCGGTATACATCGGATCATGCACGAGAACAGTTGCACCGGCGGCTTTAAGTGCGGTCACAGTGGGGAAAATTCCAGAGAATGCGGATTCCTTAACGCCACCACGGTATGAAATACCGAGCGCTGCAATGTTCTTGCCGGAAAGATCTCCCAACTCTTGCTTGAGAAGCTCGACTGCATGCGCTGGCATGGCGGCATTGGCTGCACGCGCGGATCGCACAACAGTGGCTTGCGGATCGTTCCACAAGTAGAAACGTGGATAGATCGGAATGCAGTGTCCGCCGACAGCGATACCTGGCTGGTGGATATGGCTAAAAGGCTGGGAGTTAGAGGCCGCAATCACCTTAGCAATATCAATGTTGGCTCCTTCAGCAAAGATCGCAAATTGATTAGCCAATGCGATATTTACATCGCGGTAAGTTGTTTCAGCAAGCTTTGCCATTTCCGATGCCTCGCATGTTCCCAAATCCCAGACGCCATTTTTGGTGGTGAGATCTGGGCGATCATCGAAATCTAAAACTGCCTCGTAAAACTTGATGCCGGCATCGGTAGATTGCTTATTGAAGCCACCCACGAGTTTTGGATATTTACGTAGATCTGCAAAGACGCGGCCAGTAAGAACGCGCTCAGGGGAGAAGACGAGATCGAAATCCTTACCTGCGGTAAGTCCGGAGATTTTCTCAAGTGCTGGCGCAAAACGGGTGCGAGTGGTGCCGACAGGAAGCGTTGTTTCATAGGAAACGAGAGTGCCTGGCTTTAACCCAGCCGCAATCTTCTCGGTGGCTGCATCCATCCACCCAAAGTCTGGAACGCCCTCTTCATCGACAAAGAGTGGAACTACAACAACAACGGCATCGCACTCTGCAACAGCAGCAGTTGTATCAGTGGTCGCGCGCAGATGACCTGAGGCGACGACCTCCTTCATATATTCATCAAGAAAAGCTTCACCCGGAAATGGCTCGGTAGCAGCATTGACCATATCGACAGTGCGCTGATTTACATCACAACCAATGACATGGTGGCCCTTCTTTGCAAATTGAACTGCAAGCGGGAGCCCAATTTTGCCGAGGGCAACTAGTGCGATTTTCATAGCGAGATTGTTACTTTCTGATTAGCGCTATCGAGCATTGCACTGGCAACAGCCACGGTAGCTAGACCTTGTTCCATGGTGACGATGCGCTCAGTTGCACCAGGCAATCCGAGAACTGCATCTCTAAATGCTTCATGCTCCACCCGAAGTGGCTCTGGCTTGGCAAAGGCGTAACGAATCACATCGCCCTCCGAGACGCCACGAAATGCTGCAACAGAATCCCATTGGGTGGCAACAGATGCGTTGGCATAATAAATCAGATCCGCAGTCAAAGTATCGGCGACAAGCGCGCCACGCTCTCCAGTAACAATAGTTAATCGCTCCTTAAAGGGAGTCAACCAGTTAACGAGGTGATTTGTGATAATTCCATTCTCTAAATCACAGACGGCAGCGACCATATCTTCATGTGGTCGGCCAGATTTATGTGCGGTGCGTGCACTGACAGAAACATAACGAGAACGCGCAATCCAGGCAGTCGCATCGATATCGTGGGTCGCAAGGTCCTTAATGACACCTACATCGGCGATCCGCGCAGGAAATGGTCCTTGGCGACGAGTGCTGATCTGATAAACCTCACCGAGATCTCCAGCGTCTAGGCGTAGACGCAATTGCTGATTTGCTGGGTTGTAACGCTCAATATGTCCGACTGCGCCCACCAAACCCTTAGCAGCAAATGCAGATTGGATCCGCATTGCAGCGGGAGTATCGACTGCCAATGGTTTTTCGATGAGGGCGTGAATTCCAGCATCAGCGAGTTTTAGTGCAAGCTCTTCATGAAATGCGGTGGGCGCTGCAACCATTGCATAATCAATTCCGACTTTTATTAAATCATCTACTGATTTCAAAACCTCGCGTCCGCCTGCGACTCCATGCGGATCACCCATTGGGTCAGAGACTGCAACAAGATCTACTCCGTCTAGTGATCCAAGCACTCGTGCATGGTGTCGACCCATCATGCCAAGGCCGACTAAGCCAGCGCGTAAATTCTTACTCATATTAAAGGCTTGCTGCCACTTCGTTTACAACCGAGACGATGGTCTCGAGTTCGCTCTGGGTGAGTGAAGGATGAACCGGAAGTGATACACACTCTTTAATAACAAGCTCGGTCTGTGGCAGATCGACAACAAGATTAAATGATGGAAGGCGATGGATTGGAGTTGGGTAATAGACACCTGAACCCACGCCCTTCTCGCCGATCTTTGTCATAAAGGCATCGCGCTTTGCAGCATCTCCACCTGGAATACGGATGGTGTACTGGTGATACGAGTGAGTGGTACCTGGTGCAACGAAAGGTGTAACAACGCCCTGGAGGTTGGCATCGAGGTATGCAGCGTTGGCTTGGCGGGTAGCAGTCCAGCCCGGAAGCTTCTTCAGTTGGACGCGACCGATGGCGGCATGAATATCTGTCATACGCGTGTTAAATCCGATGACTTCATTCTTATAGCGAATCTCTTGACCTTGATTACGAAGCAGGCGCAACATACGTGCGACATCGGCATCGTCAGTAACAACCATTCCACCTTCGCCGGCAGTCATATTCTTTGTTGGGTAGAAGGAGAATGAAGCTACAACGCCAAATTCACCGGAGTTGCGGCCATTCATAGACGCTAAGTGTCCTTGCGCAGCATCTTCAATAATCTTTACCCCATGCTTGGATGAGATCTCTTCATAACGATCCATCGCCGCAATGTGACCATATAGGTGCACTGGCATGATCGCCTTTGTCTTCTTGGTGATAAGTGATTCCACATGATCAGGATCCATATTGAAAGTCTTCGGATCGATATCGGCAAAGACAGGGACTCCGCCAGCTAGTACAACAGAATTAGCAGTTGCTGCGAAAGAAAATGACGGAACGATCACTTCATCGCCGCGCTCAATACCAGCCGCAATAAATCCAAGATGAAGCGCCGATGTTCCAGAGTTCATGGCGACGCAATGGCGGCCACCGACATGTGCTGAAAATTCTTCTTCGAATGCTGCAACTTCTGGGCCTTGTGCCAACATTCCTGAACGAAGAACGCGATCTACCGCTTCACGCTCGTCATCACCGATGATGGGTTTGGCTGCTGGAATCATGAAGCACTCTCTTCTGTTAATTGATCGGGGGCAACCTCGCGATAGGTGGCACCGGTTATTGGGCAACGAAAACGATTATCCCCAACACTATCGAGGGGATGGCCTGCACGACCCACCCAACGGATTCGTTTTGCTGGGACTCCCGCCACAAGGGCGAAATTAGGGACATCTTTAGTGACAACTGCGCCGGCTGCGACCAGCGCCCATGCTCCGATGGTGACTGGTGCAATACATACAGCACGTGCGCCGATACTCGATCCTTCTCCAATCGTGACCCCAACAGCGTGCCAATCGGCTCCTGATTTCAAGGTGCCATCGGGATTTACTGCGCGAGGGAATTCATCATTGGTGAGTACAGCTGCTGGTCCGATAAAAACTCCATCAGCGATGACCGCTGGCTCATAGACCAAAGCATAATTTTGAACTTTGCAATTCTTTCCCATGGTTACACCGGAGCCGATGTAAGCACCACGACCGATAATGCAATTTTCGCCGAGTGTTACACCATCGCGGATTTGAGAGAGATGCCAAATCGATGAGCCTTCACCGATTATTGCGGTGGGATCTACATCGGCGCCTGGTGCGATACGAATGGACACGGCCATACCTTACTAGTCGAGCCCTAAAGGGAGTTAAAAAAGCGCCTTCACCGCTGCTGCAAATGTCCCATATTCGCGCTCGCTATCGAGATTTTCGGTGGCCCATCTCAATGCATTTCCACGAATTTCGCGCAAGTCCGATGGGTTGGTACTCCAAGAATTTAACTGGGATGCAATTTGCGCTGATGAATCTGCAACAAATCCACCCCGTGATTGCGAAATGAGGGCTACGCATCGTGGAAGTGATGTTGAAATTGTTGCGAGTCCACATGCCATGTATTCATATAACTTACTAGGAATGGCAGCTAAGAAAGCAGGCGTTGGTTGGAGGAGAGTAAGACCAACCCAAGCGCCTTCTGCGAATTTCCAAGACTCTTGTGGTGATAGTTTGCCGTGGAATGTGACTCGATCTGCAGCTTCACTCTTAGTTTTCCAAGTATTTACATAATCAAGATCAGTGCCTGCAAGATTTCCCACAATATCAAATTTCCAAGTGGGAGATTGCTCTGCTACCTCTAACATTAAATGCAAGCCACGTGATTGGCGAACATCGCCGATATAAATCGCCCGCGGAGCTGCATCCATTTCACCGCTCATCGTCAACAAATTTCGATCTGGCATATTCCGTACCACTAAGCGATTGCGCGCATCGAAAGGTGGAACTTGAACATCTGCCACAGTGGTGAGATCAGATTTTCGAGCAAATGATGTTGCGCTGCGTGCCACAATTTTTGCTGCAGCTCCGATAAAGCCCTTCGCCCAACTGCGATCACGAAGTAGCTGGGAGTAATCCTCGTGAACATCAGCGACGAGTTTTTGGCCACGCGCTCGAGTAACAATCCATGAGATCGGCAATAAATCAGGCGCTACGGCAATTACTACCTGTCCAGATGTGCGAAGTGGGAGCACTAAATCACGCCAGATTCGAGAAGTGAATTTCTTTCCACCTGGTGCTTGGTGAAAAGTTGCACCAGCAGGCGCTCCTTGCGAAGAACCCAGTGCCCAGATATCAACGCTTACGCCCGCGCGAATGAGTGATCCAGTTAAGCGATGTAGTCGCGCGTCAGTGGATTGATCGGTGGAAGAGATTATCGTGACGTGATTAGCCAGCAAACGCTTATTGGTGCGCATTTACATATCCTCAAAGTTAGAGGGAAGCGCACCAACGTCAAGGAACTTGAGGTATTGGTCCACGATCTCCTGCGGCTTTCCTTTCGCCAACATCTGCCCTTTATGCATCCAAATCGCTACGTCGCAGAGCTCAGTAACGGTAGCTAGCGCGTGAGAAACAATAAGAATTGTGCGAGCTTCGGCGCAGAGTTCTCGCATACGGCCAAAGGATTTCTCTTTGAAGGACGCATCGCCAGCAGAGAGCGCCTCGTCGAGTAGCAAAATATCTGGCGTCATGTTGACGGCAACGCTAAATGCAACGCGGCCATACATTCCGCTGGAATAGGTACGCACTGGCATATCGATGAAGCCATCAGGAAGCGCAGCAAACTCAGCGATCTCATCAGTTTTTGCTTCAATTTCTTCACGTGAAAGACCGGATGCAAGACCGCCCAAAATAATATTGTCGCGACCAGAGAGAGCTGGGTTAAAGCCAACTCCAAGCGCGAGAAGTGTCGAAATCTTTCCGTTCACAATAATGCGACCCTCAGATGGAGGAAGGATTCCGGCAATAGAGCGCATCAACGTGGATTTACCAGCTCCATTGGCGCCAACAATTCCCACAACTGATCCATGCGGAATATCGAGCGTGAGGTGTTTAACTGCTTCTACTTTGCGCATGCGAACTTTTTCGCCCTTTGATGCACGCATCACGGCATTCTTCAGAGTGCGCTTTGTGTCGACATTAATTTTGTAAGTGATCGAAAGATCTTCGATGCGAATAGCCAGATCATCTGGCATCACCACTGGGCGCTTAGATTCTGACGGCAAAGTCGCGCTCCCTTGAAGTGAAGAAATATCCACCGAACACAAGTGCGATGACCGCCCAGACTAAGCAGCCAATGAGTTCGGAAGTAGTCGGTGATTTGCCTTCGATCCAAATAGATGAATTAGCGGCCAGCGCAGGTCCGAGGGGATTGACATAAAGGAATGCACGATGCCAGCCATGCAACATTTCCGGTAGCCACAAAACAGGGGAGGCGTAAAGCCAAATACGAGTGATGTAACTCAAGAGCTTGTTGGTATCTCGGAAATAAACATTCATTGTTGCAAATATGAGAGCTAATCCAAATGCAGTAACGGCAAGTAAGGCCACGATGACGGGCACCCAGAGAAATGCCCAGCTGAGAGTAGGGATTTGCGTCTTAGGATAAAAAATCTTGCCAATAATTATGACTGCCAGATACACCGGAATTGTTGGGAGATATTGGTAGAAGGCGCTGATAGATGATGAGAAAGGAAGGAGCGCTCTCGGGAATGCCTGGTTGAGGATAAGTCGACCACCAGTAGTAATTGAGGTTGCGCCAGCCGAAATGCAAGAAGATGCGAAAGAGAATGTGAAGAGGCCAATCAAAATATGAGCCAACGTGGTGAGACCATTTTTAGAGGTACCACCCCCACGAATCACAGTAACCAGCATGAAGTAGACGAATGCAAGCAATAACGGATTGAGTACGAGCCAGACTTTTCCTAATTTGGAGCCTAAGTACTCCGCTTTGTCGGTGAAGCGAGCGAGTTCAATCGCAAATGTTCGACGGCGCCAGAATTCTTTTACATATGGAATGAGCGGCGGCAGTGATGCACGATGAGGTTCGAAAACCTGAATGAGAGGTATAAAACTCTCATCTTGCTTCTGCGTATTGGCCACTGCGGCATTCTGCCATCTTTCCGGGGTGAGATTCATCCTTGACTCTCACCCGAACGGGAGTAGATTTTCATTAAGTACAGATTGGAGCACAAAATGAAGATTCTTATCCATTCTCGTAACGGCGCCCTTGCAGAGGATTTCCGTGTGATCTCAAAGGAAAAGCTGGAAACTCTGGTTCGATTCAGTATTCCGATAGATGAGATCAAAGTTGAAATTAAACATGAGGCCAATCCACGATTTGGAAAATCTTCACATGAAGTCTCCCTCACAACTCATGGCTCTGGGCCATTTATGAGAGCAGAAGGCAAGGGGAAGAATGATTTAGCGGCATTTGATATGGCTGTTGAGGCGCTCGAACTTCAACTTCGCAAAGCTCATGAACGCGCAAAAGATGTCGGACACGACACTTTGCGAAACAAAGCTGTGAACGACTAATTATTTTTTAGGACGTAAGGCAGGTAATCCAAAATATCTGTTGCCACAACTGGAGCAAGTTCTTCGGCAGCTGCGCGACCGGCAAGCCCATGCGCTTTAACTGCGTAGGAGATTACTTCTAATACTTCGGTGCGATTGGATGGTTGCCAAGAAGCGAGCATTGAACCGATCAATCCCGCCAAAATATCTCCGCTACCTGCGGTCGAAAGTTCTGCTCCGCCCGCATCATCAATAATGACGGTGCCATCTGGCGCCGCAATGATTGTGCCAGGACCTTTTAATACGCAAAATGCATGTAGTTCATAGGCCAACGTCTTTGCATTTTCTACTCGATCGCGAAGGGCGAATCCCAATGCAACCGCTTCACCTTCGTGTGGCGTAATTACTGTGAAAGTTGAGTGACTCTGGGTTGCTAAAGACATGGCGTCACTGTCGAGCACCAGGTATCTCGATTCCGGAAGTTTCTTTACCTGCGGCTTGCCCGATCCAATGACCCAGGTGTTAATGCGTTCATCATCAAAGTTCTTGACCGGTGCAACATCGGGATATGCCGACAAGACTAAATTTGTCGCGCGATCGGATTGATCAAAATATTTCACATAGCCCGCGCCACCACGACGAGCTCCGCCACAGACCATGACAGCTGCGCCAGGGAATTCTGCTGATCCAGCCATGACACCGACTAATCCGCGGGTGTATTTGTGTGAGCTTTCAGCAACCGGCGCAAGGAGTTGCGAATCACTGATTTTCTTCTTGGCCATGAGGTAACAATAGCGGGGGAGTTCTAGACTCTGGAACATGAGCACGGTCGAGAAAGTGTCATCAGGTCTCTCCCAAGGCTGGTGGATGTTCTTTGAAACCTTCTGGGCACTCGTTTTCGGATTTGTTCTCTCCGGTGCAGTGCAAGCTTTTGTTACTCGTAGCCAAATGAAACGAGTGCTTGGAGATCACAAACCAGCCACGATCGCCAAGGCATCATTCTTTGGCGCAGTTAGCTCTTCGTGCTCTTATGCCGCAAGCGCTCTTGCAAAGAGCATCTTTACCAAAGGTGCCGATTTCACGGCATCGATGGTGTTCATGTTTGCAAGCACTAACTTAGTAATAGAACTTGGCTTGGTGCTTTGGATTCTCATTGGTTGGCAGTTCGCTTTGGCAGAATTCATCGGTGGATCGATCATGATCACACTCCTTACTATTTTGATTCCACGCGTGATACCTCGCGCAATGATCTCGCAAGCTCGTGGTCCGATGAATCTGATGGCGAGCGCCACTGAAATGAAGGAGGAGAAGATTTCCTTCTCCAAGAAAATTACTTCACTCTCACATTGGCGCGATGCAGCCGGTTACACCATCGGTGATTTCACGATGTTGCGCGTGGAATTAATAGTGGGATTCATAGTCGCCGGACTGGCTGCGGCAATTGTTCCCAATTCTTTCTGGAACTCGCTCTTTATTACTGGGCATGGATTTCTATCCTCGCTTGAGAATGTGGTTATCGCTCCTTTCATTGCCTTTATAAGTTTTGTCTGTTCGGTAGGAAATGTTCCGCTAGCGGCAGCGCTCTGGCATGGCGGCATCTCTTTTGGGGGAACCGTAGCTTTTATTTTTGCCGATCTCCTATCGCTTCCTTTAGTCCTTATTTATCGAAAGTACTACGGCCTTAAATTATCGATTCGCTTAGCACTGCTCTTCTGGTTGGTGATGAGCGCCAGTGGCTTGCTCACCGAAGGAATTTTCAATCTTTTCGGTATCACTCCCGCTCGCCACATGATGGCGATGGAGATGCGCCGATGGGGAGCCAATTACACGACCTATCTCAATATTGTTGCCTTGGTCGCTTTTGCCATAATTTATTGGCTCTATAAGAGTAAGAGCGATGTAAATAGTGAATTTGCCAAGGACCATGTCTGCGGCATGCAGGTCCGTATTTCAGATGCGCCAGCGGAGTTTGAATTCGAAGGAAAGAATTATTACTTCTGTATGCCAGGATGCAAAGAGAGTTTTGCCCAAGATCCTAAGAGTTATATTCCCGCTTAAGGGCAGCTAAAACCAAATTCTTTTTCCACCGCTTCGGGGACACGGCCACACCCCACAGTTGCGGTGCCAAAATCTGTAATAGCTGTCTTTCCATTGACTTTATGTGCAAAACCATAAGCGTTATCAGTCACTGGCAGGTAAGGAATTGATTCGAAGATATACCAAGTGGGATCCATTGTGGATTGGCGAATGTGAACCACAGCTGCAAAATAACTATCGCCCTTTTGTTGTAGTGCGCGGATATTTGTCTCTTGCGAATAGGTAATTGTCTTGCCGCCGGTATATGCATGTGTGTCAGATGCAAAATTATCGGGAAGCTGTCCTAACACAAGCCAAGGGACGACGACTCGAGAGAATTGACCGTTAGTGGCCTGCTTCCACACAATCGTCCAGCCGGCTTCAGTGGCATATCCATCAGGCATGGTCGAGGAGATCTGAGTCTCCACCGCAGATTTCTTCCAATTGATGAGATCTGGATGCTTTTCTTCAAATTGCGTAATCAATAATTTAATTCCGTCGCGCAACTTCGCATCCTCGGGGCGCTTATTTCCGGCAGTGACCGAACAACCAGCCAGAACAATTAGTGATGTGGCTAGCGCCGCGATGCGTAAGGGGAGTTTCATGTGGCTAGCCTCTCGCTTATTTCGAGCCATGTCCACGATGGGGAATAGGTTGTGGATTGAATTTGTTCTATTATTCATACTAGTTGAAAGTTCAACATCGTGAGAATTGACCAGGAGATTATCAATGCCAGCAGTTACCGTCGCCGATATCACCGTGCTACCACGCGTTGTTGTACAACCAGGAGATCAAGCACGAAGAGTGAGCTCCGTGACGACTGCTCCCAGTGGATTTGAAGGCGAAGGTTTTCCGGTTCGTCGGGCATTTGCAGGGGCGAATCTTCGCGAAATCGATCCCTTCATCATGATGGATCAGATGGGCGAAGTGGATTACGCACCGGGCGAGCCCAAGGGAACTCCATGGCACCCACATCGCGGATTTGAAACTGTTACTTACATTATTGATGGCATCTTTGATCACCGCGACAATCATGGTGGTGGCGGAACAATTTCTGATGGCGATACCCAATGGATGACCGCTGGTGCTGGAATTTTGCATATCGAAACTCCACCTGAGCATTTAGTTATGAGTGGTGGGCTATTTCATGGCTTTCAGTTATGGGTGAACTTGCCAGCTTCCAAGAAGTGGTCGACCCCTGCTTATCAAGATGTGCGTGCTAAAGATGTTTCACTCCTTGCATCATCAGATGGTGGCGCGCTGATGCGCGTTATCGCCGGTGAAATTGACGGACATCATGGCCCGGGAATTACGCAGACTCCGATCACTGTTGTCCATGCAACCATCACGGCTGGCGCCGAACTTCGATTGCCATGGCAGAAGAACTACAACGCACTTGTCTATGCAATGTCTGGGGCGGGAAGCGTAGGCGAGGATCGTCAACCACTTCATAGCGGCCAGCTCGCTGTAATGAGTGATGGAGATTTCTTAGTTATTCGCGCTGATCAATTGCAGGAATCTCGACTCAGTGGACTTGATGTAATTATTTTAGGCGGCGAACCTATTAAAGAGCCGATTGCTTGGATGGGTCCATTTGTCATGAATACCAAGCCAGAAGTTCTTCAAGCGTTCGAAGATTTCCAAAAGGGAGTTATGGGTACTATCCCTATGGATGTTCGTGGCGCACACACGAGTGCACCACGAGAAGTTACCGAGGATTAAAGGTTCTTTAGCGCGTTCACAACTTTGGTGAGAGATTCTTTTGCATCACCAAAGAGCAGAGATGTCTTTGCATCATAGAGAAGTTCATTCTCGATACCGGCAAAGCCAGGGCGCATCGAACGCTTTAAGAAGATCACATTGCCTGCTTGAGCAACATCTAGAATTGGCATTCCATAGATGGGACATCCAGGAGTTGTCTTCGCAGCAGGGTTAACAACGTCATTTGCACCAACCACCAATACAACATCGGTTTGCGGGAATGTGGGATTGACTTCATCCATCTCCACGAGTTGTTCGTAGGGAACATTTGCTTCGGCAAGTAGAACGTTCATATGGCCCGGCATACGACCGGCGACTGGGTGAATTCCATACGCAACATCCACACCCTTGGCAGCGAGCAGATCAGCAAGTTCGCGCACCGTGTGCTGAGCTTGCGCAACAGCAAGTCCGAAACCAGGAACAATGACAACGCGCTGGGCATAATTAAGCAGAATTGCCACGTCATCAGGTGATGCTGATTTCACTGGACGTGCCTCTGCGGCTCCAGTTGCTGCTTGTGGTTTGGCAGTGAATGCACCAAAGAGAGTTCCAAAGAGTGAACGTCCCATGGCAGCCGCCATTAAGCGCGTCAGAATTGTTCCGGATGCGCCTACCAAAGTTCCGGCAACGATGAGCAATGTGGAGTCCAAAACATACCCACCTGCCGCAACTGTTAGACCTGTAAAGGCATTGAGCAGTGAGATAACAATAGGAACATCTGCTCCACCGACAGGTAATACAAAGAGAATACCGAAAGCAAGCGAGAGGAATCCGAGGACGAGCAAAGCAGTGGTCTTCTCATAGTGACCGACGAGATAGACCGCTGTTCCTAAGGTTCCAGCCAAAGTAGCGGCAATTACGAATCGTCCACCTGGGAAAACTACTGGGCGGGTAGTCATGATCTCTTGGAGTTTGAGGAAAGTAATTACAGATCCAGAGAAAGAGATCGAGCCGACGACAACAGTGAAGACGGTAGCGATCTTGGCAGCGACGCCCACGCTGCTTCCTTCGGCATGTAAATACTCAACGATGGAGACGAGCGCAGCTGCGCCACCGCCAACACCATTAAAGAGTGCAACAAGTTGTGGCATCTGAGTCATTTGTACTTTACGAGCAGCGGGAACGCCCACGATTACACCAAATGCAATAGCACCAATGATGAGAGCAGTGTTGTGATGAGCTTCCTTTGAAGGAGCAAAGAAGACCATTACGGTGGCAACCGTTGCACCTACAGCGCCGATGAGATTTCCACGACGAGCAGTCTTAGGTGCGGATAGGCCCTTGAGAGCCATGATGAATGAAACGGCGACAGCAAGGCCTAGTAGTGAATAGAGAGTTGAGTTCACTTCTTTCCTCCTTTGCCCTTAAACATTTCCAGCATTCGATCAGTCACAACAAAGCCGCCCACCATATTTATGGTTGCAAGAACGATGGCGGCAACCGAAAGAGATGTGGCCAGAGTAGTTGTGCTCTTATCGGCAACCATGATTGCACCGAAGAGAATGATTCCGTGAATGGCATTTGCACCAGACATGAGTGGTGTGTGAAGAGTTGTGGAGACTTTAGAGACAACTTCAAATCCCACGAAAATAGAGAGAGTGAAGATTGTCAGAACGACGATGGGATCCATTACTTCTTAGCTCCTAACTCAGGGGTGCGACGAGCGCCATTAAAGGTGAGTGTTGCGGCATCGATAATTTCATCAGAGAAATCAGGAGCGATGACGCCGGTTGGCTTTCCATCCTCAGATTTAGCCATCAACATTAATAAATTTACGATGTTACGAGAGAAGAGCATGGAGGCGTGGAAAGGAAGCTGTGATGGAACATCTTTTCCGCCCCACATCTTCACTCCATTTGGAGTCACGATAATTTCACCAGGCTTAGTTCCTTCAACATTGCCACCAGTTTCTGATGCAAGATCCACAATCACAGAACCGGCTTTCATTGCTGCCATCATTTCTGCAGTAACGAGTCGTGGAGCAGGGCGACCAGGAACAGCAGCGGTAGTAATGAGAACATCTGCATTTGTGATGTAAGGAGTGAGAAGCTCACGTTGTTTTGCTGCGCGCTCCTCAGTCATCTCGCGGGCATAACCGCCAGTGCCTTCAAGTGCCTCGAGTTCAAGGGTGATGAATTTTGCGCCCATTGATTTCACTTCATCAGCTGAAGATGGACGAACGTCGTACGCGCTCACGACCGCGCCAAGGCGCTTTGCGGTAGCGATTGCTTGCAATCCTGCAACGCCGGCACCTAGTACAAGTACTTGTGCGGGAGTGACAGTGCCAGCAGCGGTCATAAGAAGCGGAAAGAATTTTGGAGAAAGTTCTGCGCCAATAAGTGCGCTTCGATATCCCGCACAGAGCGCTTGCGATGTCAGCGCATCCATTGATTGAGCGCGAGAGATTCGAGGAACTAACTCGAGGGAGATCGCAGTTACACCCGCCGCCGCCGACGCTTCGATCGACTCCACTGCAGTTGTAGGGGAGAGGAAGGAGAGAGTGATTGCACCCTTCTTGAGAGTTTTAATCTGTGCTGGTGTGAGGGGCGATACTGCTGCTACAACATCCGCATCACTAAGTACATCTCCGCTCCTGACGCTTGCACCAGCAGCAGTAAATTCTGCATCGCTAAATTGGGCATGCAATCCGGCGCCAGACTCGATAACTACTTCGAGTCCTGCTTTGGTGAGTTTGGAAATAATGTCAGGGACGAGCGCTACGCGTTTCTCGCCATCTCTAATTTCTTTAGCTACTGCGATCTTCATGCGGGTACGTTAGTAGTGAATGGGCCTACCTGTCAGTTACCTGCTCAAATATTGGACACTTTGAGCGAGCACCTTAATTTCCTGAGAGCTCTCCCCGTACGAGGTGATACAAAATCGCCTGAATTGTTGTGCGGCGATGAAATGCCTCGCGCCAGATGACCGACTTCGCTCCATCGATCACGCTTGCTTCAACCTCTTCACCTCGGTGAGCTGGAAGGCAGTGCATGAAAATGGAGTCCTTTTCAGTAAGCGCCATTAATTTTTCGGTAACCGCAAAAGGTGAGAGGGCTTTTAATTTCTCTGAGCGCTCTGATTCCGGATCACCCATCGACATCCACACATCGGTGTAGAGAACGCTGGCGCCTTGTGCTGCAGCTTCTGGATCGTGGAGAACTTCAATTTTTCCACCTGTTGTAGATGCAATCTTTGTAGCAATAGCAACTGCTTGAGAATCCGGAGCAAATTTTCCTGTGGGAGTAGCGACAACAACATGGGCTCCCATAATTGCACCCATCGTCAACCAGGCATGCGCCATATTATTTCCATCACCAATATAAGTGAATTTACGTCCGGCAATATCTTTTCCAAAAACTTCTCGGATGGTGATCCAATCGGCAAGAAGTTGAGTGGGATGATCATCATCAGTTAGTGCGTTGATGACGGGAATAGATGCATACTCACCAAGTTCGTTGACATCGGCTTGAGCAAATGTGCGAACGATAAGTGCGGAGGCAAATCCCGAGATAATTCGAGCGGTATCTGCAATTGTTTCGCCACGACCAAGTTGGAGATCATCGCCGCGCAAGAAGATAGGTGTTCCGCCTAAATGTGCGACTGCAGTCTCTGAAGCCAAGCGTGTACGAGTCGAGGGCTTGGTCATATAAATCGCTACCGAACGATGTGCAAGGGCATCAGTTGCGCGAAGTGGGTTCTTGGCAAAGTCAGCTGCGGTATCGAGCAGCAGGTCTACATCTGCGCGAGACAAATCTGCGGTGCGAAGAAGATCTTTCATTGGCTAAGCGTACGGGATAGCCGTGCGGGTTAAGCACAGAAGTTTGATCCGATTACTATTGAGACATGGGAATCTTCACGCGAAAGACGAGCGATTCGGGCATTGGGTTTGAGCCATTCTCGGATGTACTTGAAGAGGAAGAAGTTCGCCATTCTCATGAAGATGGCGATCATGAGCGTTTTGCTCACTATGTCCGGAAAGAGAAGATCGTCGAATCAGCTGTCACGGGTAAAGCCGTTCGCGCGCTCTGTGGCAAAAAATGGATCCCTTCCCGCGATCCTGAAAAATTTCCGATCTGCCCGATGTGTAAGAAGATTTACGACGGATTAAAGAAGGAATAACCGAAGAATCAAGGTTTCACTCACTACCCTTGAAATCATGAAATCCTGGAGAGTTGTCGCACTTTTATCGTGCGCGCTTGTGCTTTCTGGGTTGCCTTCGCAAGCCCAAGCAGATAATCCACCCCGCAAGATATTGACGGGTTGGTTGCCGTATTACAGCATGAAAACATCACTTCCTTCGACAATTGTAAATGCTGATCTCATCCAAGAAATTTCTCCCTTCTGGTACACCGTCAAGGATCAGAATTTGATTACCGATCTATACACTCCGGCAAATCCATCTATTCCCATTGATCAACCACTTTCAGCTCTTCGTTCATTAAACATTGCGATTATTCCTACCATCACTGATGGAACTACCAAAGGGGTTATGGCGGGGTGGTTAGCTAAAGATGATTCTCGGCAACGGCTTGTTACCACTATTACTAACTTTGTGGTTACCAACAACTATCAGGGAATAGATCTTGATTTTGAAAACTTCGCATTTGTCGATGGAAATGCTTCCTGGCCCACGACCCTTCCCAATTGGGTGAAATTTAATCAAGAACTTTCCACCGCTTTACATGCACAAGGGAAATTACTCTCGATCACATCACCAGTCCTCTTCAATCCGATTTCCGGAAAGAAGGGATATTTCGTTTATGGGTGGGCTCAAATCGCTCCCTATATCGATCGCCTTCGCATCATGACTTACGACTATTCCGTTGCAACGCCAGGACCGATTGGTCCAATTACCTGGGTGGAACAATCCTTGCAATTTGCAGTGTCCGTGATTCCCGCTTCCAAAATTTATGTTGGCGTCGCTGGTTATGGACGTGACTGGATTACCAAGGTGGATGGCACTTGTCCTGCATCGGTAGCGAGCACAGTTGTGGCGGGAGCTAAAGCGGCAACATTCGTGATGCGCAATGCATCAACTCTTGCTAGTGATTACGGTGAAACTTCCACATACGTTGCCAAATATGGAGAGAGCACATTCACATATAAGAAGAGTTACCCAGGAACAACTAAAGCCGGACTTGCCACTACATGTACTGCAACACGAACAGTTTGGTATCAAGATCAACAAGGATATGCACTTCGCGCAAATTTGGTATCTAAGTATCACATTGGTGGAATTGCGGCGTGGACAATGGGAATGGAAGATCCACTTGCAACCGATGCAATTCGCACTTTTGCGAAGTCGATTGCACCTGATCCAGTTGTCGCGACTCTTACGACTGATAAAGCGAGCGTTAAATATGGAGATGCCGTAAATATCACCGCACTATTTACGCTCAAAGATAATCGACCACTTCCTGGACTTCCTGTTCGCATTGAAGCGAAAAGTGCGAGTGCGGATTGGCACTCAATATTTACCGGAGTTTCCGGCGCTGATGGGAAGGTAAGTACTCGAGTTTTGTTGGGGAAGAACACAACACTTCGCGCAATTTCAGATGGAAGTTGGATGGTTTTAGAAGGTAGGACTGAGGAGAAAAATATCGGTGTTTCGCCTGTGATCACTTGGAAAGCCCCCGCCTCCATGAAGCATGGTGTGAGCTATCAAATAAGTGGCGAGATTGCGCCAAAGGTAAGTGGAAAACTCATTCACCTCAACTTTGGAGGAGACCTAACTGCGATTACCGATAGCGATGGCAAATTTGTATTTACTCTCACTGCGCGCCAAGTCGGATTTATCGCAGCGCAACTCTCGATTACTCCAGATGCCCAGTTCGGCCCCACCGCTTCTGATTTATTCACAATCTTGGTACGGTAATTGCGATGGGCGACACAATAACTAAAACAGATCTCAGCATCGATCAACTTTTTGATCGGCCATGGACAACTATTGTCTGGGACGATCCCGTGAATCTCATGTCATATGTCTCCTATGTTTTTATTAAACTTTTTAATTTCTCTGCCCAACGCGCACACGAGCTAATGATGCAAGTGCATAACGAGGGTCGCGCGGTAGTTTCGACCGGCAGCCGTGAGGAGATGGAGCGCGATGTCCAACGTCTCCATGAGCACGGTCTCTGGGCAACACTTCAACGTGATGACAAGATTTAATAGCCATGTCCAATTTTGAAAAAGTTAGCGGGGGATTTTCACTCGACCTAACGATTGATGAAGCGCATATTCTTATCAATCTGGTTGAACAACTACTCGAACTTTTGGGTGAAGGTGATTTCTTCCATCACTATGACTCCAGTGATCCCTTCGCGCAATTAATGGCGATGCCAGATGAAATCGTGGCGCCAGAAGATCCCGTCCTCATGCGATTGCTCCCTAATGCTTATAGCGATCCGGAAGCTGCCTCTGATTTCCGCAGATATACCGAGCCTGCCTTGCGCGGCAATAAGCAGCGAACCCTTCGGCACATGAGAGAAGAACTTACTGTTTTGGTTGATGAAGATCGTGACGGAGTTATTGAAGAATTGGATGCGCAGATCTGGTTGCTTGGAATAAATGATTTGCGATTGGCCCTCTCGGTACGCCTTGAGATTGATGCATCGAGCTTTGAAAAGTTTGAACTTTTGCCAGATACCGATCACCAAAAGCCCGTTTATGCGGTCTATTTCTGGCTGGGATGGCTGCAAGAGAACTTGTTGAGCGCTCTCGCAAGTTAAGATTGGCTAGTGAGCACATCAGCGATTAATCCCAATTCACCCATTGGAGTGTTTGACTCAGGTGTTGGTGGGCTAACTGTTGCTCGAGCAATCATTGATCAGCTACCTCATGAATCCATTCTTTATGTGGGAGACACTGCACATGGTCCCTACGGTCCACGTCCACTCGCAGAAGTTCGTACCTTTGCAATCGAAATACTGGATCAATTAGTTGCTGCTGGCGCAAAGGCCATTGTTATTGCCTGCAACACTGCAAGCGCTGCCATGTTGCGTGATGCACGAGAGCGTTATGACATTCCTATTGTTGAAGTAATCCAACCAGCGGCTCGTCGCGCAGTATCTGCAACTCGTACAGGGCGCGTGGGAGTTATAGGTACAACTGCCACAATCGAATCTGGAGCATATCTCGATGCTTTTGCAGCAGCTCCGCAATTAGAAATTACCTCAGTTGCTTGCCCACTCTTTGTTGAATATGTGGAACGTGGTGAGACTTCCGGCAAGGAGATCACTCAAATTGCTCAGGATTATCTGCAGCCCCTCATTGATCAGAAGATAGATACTTTGGTTCTTGGCTGCACCCACTATCCATTGCTGACCGGCGTCATCTCTTATGTAATGGGAAATGATGTGACACTTGTTTCGAGCGCAGAAGAGACTGCGAAAGATTTATATCGAGTATTGGTTGAGAATGACCTTCTCTCACATCAGATCTCGCCAAAACATAAATTTGTCGCCACTGGCAATACCGATGGATTTACTCAACTAGCTCGTCGATTCCTTGGGCCGGAAGTGGCTCAAGTGGATTCTGCGATTTAATCAGAAACGAGAGATAGATGTCCCAAGCACGTATTGCTAATCGCGCAGCCGATCAGTTACGAGAAATTAAATTCACTCGCAACTGGCTCAACAACGCGGAAGGTTCTGTCATCGTTGAGTTCGGCAATACTCGAGTTCTCTGTGTTGCATCCTTCACTCCCGGCGTCCCTCGTTGGCTAACCGGAAAGGGAAGTGGCTGGGTCACCGCAGAATATTCAATGCTTCCTCGCGCCACACATACTCGTTCTGATCGCGAAAGCGTGAAAGGTAAGTTAGGTGGACGTACCCAAGAGATATCCCGACTTATTGGCCGCTCGCTTCGATCTATCGTAGATACAAAAGCACTTGGTGAGAACACGATAGTTTTAGATTGCGATGTATTACAGGCCGATGGCGGCACCCGTACAGCTGCAATTACTGGTGCATATATCGCACTTGCTGATGCAATTACTTGGGCGAAAAAAGAAGGCCACATCATTGCCGACCGAAGGCCATTAATTCAGGGAGTATCTGCAGTATCTGTGGGAATCATAAATGGCGTACCAATGCTCGATTTGTGCTACGAAGAGGATGTCACTGCAGAGACTGATATGAATATTGTCTGCACCGCTGATGGCAATTTTGTGGAAGTACAAGGCACAGCAGAAGGAAAGCCTTTTGATCGCACCTTGCTTGACTCGCTTCTTGATTTGGGAACCGCAGGATGCGCAGAGCTCTCGGCTCTTCAAAAGAAAGTTCTCGCCGAGTAATTCATGCGCCAGATTGTTTTAGCGACCCGTAATAAAGGAAAGATCGCCGAATTCGAAAGATTACTCGCCGAATTCGCAACCGACATTCACGTTCTGGGACTTGCTGATTTTCCTGATCTCCCCGATGTGGATGAGACCGGAAGTACTTTTGAAGAAAATGCACTTCTTAAATCCCGCGAAGTCGCTGAATACACTGGCCTGCCAGCAATCTCTGATGACAGCGGTTTATGCATTGATTACCTCAACGGTGACCCAGGAATTTATTCTGCGCGTTGGGCGGGTGGGCACGGAAATGATTTAGCCAATATTGAGAAAGTGTTGACTCAGCTCGATGGCGTTTTTGAGCCCGACCGAGGCGCACATTTCACATGCGTTGTTGCGCTCTCTTTTCCTGCCAACCATTCTCACTTTCCAGAGGAAGTAATTCGCATGGGCCAGCTCGATGGTTCAATCGTTCTCACCCCTAGAGGAACAGCGGGTTTTGGGTATGACCCCATCTTCCAACCCCTGGGCTATGACCTGACTTTGGGTGAATTTGGATTCGGAGAGAAGGATCGAATTAGTCACCGCGGCAAGGCAATGCGTGAGATTGCCCCCGAAATTACTCGCTTGATCTGAGTTCTGGAATATGGGCTGAGGTAGGATTGACCTATTAAGGCAATGCATAAGCGCCCATTTTAATTATTTCTAAAGGAGTTAGACGTGGCAGTTAAGAAAGCAGCTAAGAAGTCAGCAGCGAAGAAGTCGACTACAAAGAAATCAACAGCAAAGAAATCAGCAGCAAAGAAATCAGCAGCAAAGAAGTCGACTGCAAAGAGAGCTGTGAAAAAGTCCGCAGCTAAGAAATCAGCTAAGAAAGCTCCTGCAAGAAAAGTTGCCAAAAAATCAGCAGTGAAGAAAGTTGCGAAGAAATCTGCAGCTAAGAAATCTGCCTCCCAAATTGTTATTCCGCCAGTTCCAGGCACTTCTGCAATTCCTGCTCGCAAAGTAGTGGGAACTCCTCCAACCACTTCACTGGCTAAGAATTTGTCATCTTCTGGCACTGCCAAGAAGAGCAACTCATCGAACCGAGTTGTGTTTGCAGTAATTGTTGGAATTGTTCTACTTGCACTAGTTGTAGTGGCTCGTAATTCATCTACTACTTCTAAGTCATCTACTGTGACTCCTGCCCCAGCAGCTTCAACATCTGCTGAAGCAACTCCGGCACAGACAGAGGCGGCACCTGCTGCAACATCATCTGCTGTATCAGAGCCATCTGCAGGTCACGATGCCCCAACAAATATCGTTGCTCACTACACCGCATCTGGCGTCACCGTATTCTGGAACACCCCAGCAGCTGCAACAGATATCACGGGCTATAACGTGGAAATTCGCGTTAACTCTGGGGAATGGATGTTGGTCTCCACAACTCCTGCTTCTCAGCTTTCATTAGATGTTGCAAAGAGTGATTCTGCTTCCTGGACTCAGTTCCGGGTCTCAACAGTTTACAAAGATGGAACTGTTGTCGGCGGTAAAGTTTTTGGAATTCCAGGAACTTACAAGTAAAAAGTAATTATAAAAACTCCTCACCGATTGTCGGTGGGGAGTTTTTTTATTGAGGAAGTATTCCGTTGAGTGCATCCACAATGGCTGCGGTGTAAACATCGCCACCTTGTGCAACTAAGTGAACTCCATCTGGCGCAAAGAATTCAGGGTGATTGTTGGAAATCGTTGCCCAATCAACAAGAAGTACATTCGAATACGTGGGAGCTATCCGAGCCACTAACTCATTATTAGGAATTTTCCACGGCCGCGGAACCGAAGTATTGATCAAAATAACTTGAGGTTGCTCTTTGAGTAGATCAAGTAACTCAATGAGCTGACTCTCGGTAATGCGATTGTTATTGCCGACATCGATCACCACAGGTGACCCTTTGGCATCGAGCCGATCCTGTTTCACCACAGTGATGAGTTCATCAATTTGTCGCCCTACCCGCGCATTGATCAGAGCGATGGGGTACTTCTTTGCAAGTCGATCTTTGACTCCCAAGATGATGGAGTCGCCCGTGACCCACAACCCAGTCGCTAACTTTTCTGTTGGGCGCTGGATAAGTGTCATCTCTTGTCGATTTACTTTGATGAAGTGATTTGCGCGGTAGACAGCGACACTTGTTGCAGTTGAGGTAGTGACAATCAAGAAGGCGAGAAAGGAGGCGAGATAGATTCGTTGACGCTTGCGAACTGAGCGAGCACGGTATTTCATGCCACGTAGCCAATGATTAACTTCACCAGTGCGAATCGGCACTTCAACAAATCGAAGTGAAATATCGGCCAGCGCAACCACAAGGAGAATGCGGAATATATCTAGCGCCCACGCTTCACCGGCTAAATCGATGGATGGACGAGTGAATTGAAAAATAACCCAGTGCCAGAGATAGATTCCATAGGATCTTTGTCCGATCCATAAAAGAACTTTCTGCCCCATGATTGGCGCAAAGCGGGAAGCCGGATGAACAATTGAGGCTATTGCAGCGCAGCCAAAGAGCGCGCTCAACGGAAATGCGATTTTATAAAGCGCTGAATTACTTTCAGAAATAAATAAGAATGAAGCGAGCAATCCAAAGAGACCAAAAATTCCAATTCCATCCACGACATCTTGTGCCCGCTCGGTAATTCGCGCACTGAGATTTTGTGGAATCCAGAATACTGCGAGCGCAGATCCCAAAAAGAGGCCGATGCTGTGCGTATCTGTTCCAAAGTAGACGTGACTGATGGAGGAAGCACTCTGTGCATCCATGCGAAGCGAGAAGAGAAATAGTGCAACGCCAGAGCCTGCCGCAATGATGAGAGCAATACGCGCAACGCTTGCTTTGCCTAAATACTTCCAAATTGCCAGAAGAATCATTGGCCAAATGAGATAGAACTGAGATTCAACTCCAAGTGACCAGGTGTGCTGAAGCAATGGGGGACGGCCCGAGGATTGAAAGTAATCCTGATGAACCGCAACCAATCGCCAGTTATTTGTACCAGTCAGAACGTAGGGAAGATCAGAGAGAAATCGCTTGATTGCATCTGGTGCAAAAATTGAGATGAGGACGGTTGAACATGAGATCAAAAAAAGTAGCCCAGGAAGCAATCTGCGAGCTCTGGCCATGTAGAAGCCTCGAAGATTGAGGCCATTGGAGGTTTCGATATTGTCCAAAATAAGTCGTGTGATGACATAACCAGATATAACGAAGAAGAGATCGACGCCGAGGAATCCACCTGGTATCCACTTAAGACCTAAGTGGTAGAGAAGTACTGCTGCGACTGCAAGTGCGCGCAATCCATCAATTGATTGGATATGGCGCGTAGGGCGCTGCGACATTACTTTCGC
Organism: Actinomycetota bacterium; assembly: GCA_947449535.1. Classification (GTDB taxonomy): domain Bacteria; phylum Actinomycetota; class Actinomycetes; order Nanopelagicales; family Nanopelagicaceae; genus AAA044-D11. Next base: position 41,012 of record CANFRP010000008.1, read on the forward strand.
TTAGTAGCAGGGCGCTTCTTTGCAGATTTTTTAGCTGCTGGCTTCTTTACTGCACGCTTTGGTGCCACGCGACGGGTAGGAACTTCAGGGACATCCTCCCCATCCACTTGTGACACTTCAGCGATATTCTCGCGAGTAAATGCCTTTGCACGAGGACGATTATCTTCGGTTAAGTTATTTTCAATAGCGTTCTGAAGATTATTGAGTTTGGAGAAAGCGCTCTGTAGTCGTTCGCGGGATTGACCAATTGCTTGCTCGGCTGCACTGAGTGATTGAGCTTGGATGCGATAAAGACGATCTGCTTCAGAAATCGCAGTAGTCAACCAGTTACGGTAATTCGCGATGTCCCCTGTGGCTTCAACAATGATTCGCTCTGCTTCACGCTTTGCTGAGGAGAGCAGCGCACCAGCTTCGCGCTTCTTAGATTCGAGGAGCGCACCAGCATTTCGCTCTGCCTCACTGATCATTTCTGAAGCTTCAGACTCTGCAGCTTCCAGATATTTACGCCCACGTGATTCAGCGCCAGAAAGTACTGACTTAGCCTTTGCTTCAGCGCCTTCGAGAAGAGCCCTTGCTGAAGAAGTGCTCTCATCCATTGCGCGTTTTGCGGTAGCAAGTGCACGAGATTCACGTTGCTGAGCAGTTTTGATAATTGACATCGCAGTTTCAGTTGCGAGAATTTCAAACTCTTCTTTAGATAATCCGGTGATATCGCGACGTGATCGAAGCTCGGTGAGTTGAGCTTCTAATTGGCGAATGCGTTCAACCGCGTTCTCACTTGGCGCGACAGTCTCATCGCCCTTATAACCAACCCATGAGAGAAAATTCTTCTCGCTCATCGCATTACTCCTTTATATCTACCTAAGTTTTAAGCCATTGTGACTGCTAGGTCGGCAATTCTATGGGCGTAATCGAAGAATCGAAAATGGTGATGTGCGGGGAGGGTGAGCCTTATTCGACCCAATTGAGCGTACGGGTGAGCGCCTTCTTCCACTGCTCATAACCCGAGGTACGAAGTTGATCATTGACCGAGGGCTTCCAATGGAGGGATTCCATCCATTGCGTTGTGAGTTCGGCAATGTCAGCCCAAAAGCCGACAGCGAGTCCGGCAGCATATGCAGCTCCCAGCGCAGTGGTCTCTTTGATTACTGGGCGAGAAATATCGATTCCTAGAATATCTGCCTGCATCTGCATGCAGAGATTATTTTCGGTGATGCCACCATCAACGCGCATGGTTTTTACGGCGACACCTGTCTCGGCCGACATGGCATCGATGACATCACGGGTTTGATAACAGATAGCTTCAAGTGCAGCGCGCGCTAAATGAGATTTGGTGGCGGCGCGAGTTAAGCCAACGATTGCACCTCGGGCATCACTTCGCCAGTGAGGCGCAAAGAGACCAGAAAATGCGGGAACGAAGTAGACACCGCCATTATCTTCAACGCTTGAAGCCAATATTTCTATATCTGAGGCTTGCGAAATAATTCCGAGTTGATCACGTAACCATTGAATGGCCGATCCTGTTACCGCCACAGATCCTTCGAGGGCGTAATGCGCAGGTTGATCTCCCAATTTGAAACAGACAGTAGTGAGAAGTCCCTTGGTGGATCTGGCAATCGAGGTTCCAGTGTTAATGAGCGCAAAATTTCCAGTGCCATAAGTGGTCTTGGAGTCGCCCCGTTGGAAGCAGACTTGACCGACCATCGCAGCTTGCTGATCTCCCAAAATTGAGGCGATCGGCACTTTGCTCCCGATCGGACCGGCTGGATCGGTCTGGGTGTAGACCTGCGAAGAGCTCTCAATTGTGGCAAGTGCGCTCCTTGGAATCTGCAGAATCTCCAGGAGTTCGGTATCCCAATCAAGCGTCTCCAAATTCATTAAGAGGGTACGGCTCGCATTGGTTACATCCGTGACATGAATGCCTCCGCGAACCCCACCAGAGAGGTTCCACACGAGCCACGAATCCATGGTGCCCAGCATCAATGTTCCGGCATCACGCGCTGCGCGAACTTCGGCGGAGTTTTCCAAGAGCCATCGCATCTTGCTACCAGAAAAATATGGAGCGATGGTCAGACCAGTTTTGTATGTCATGGACTTCTTCTGATCCTCCGAGAGAGTGTCCAGAATGCTTTGAGTGCGGGTGTCCTGCCAGACAATGGCATTGTGTAGCGGAAGACCGGTCTTGGAATCCCAAGCCAGAGTGGTCTCGCGTTGATTGGTGATTCCGATGGCCGATAAATCCGAGCCAATAATTCCGGCTTGCTGTAGCGCCCCGGTAATTGCTTCTTGAGTGCGACGCCAAATTTCCATTGCATCATGTTCGACCCAACCAGGTGCGGGAAGAATCTGTCGATGTTCTAATTGATGTTGACCAATGACCCGGCCCTTATGATCAAAGATCATGAAACGGGTACTTGTAGTTCCTTGGTCAAGGGAGCCGATGTAACTCATAACCCGTATCCTATGAGCATGTCCGCCGATAAGTCAGCACTCAACCCTGGCCAACGAACGGCTGCCCTGAAGGAACTCGCCTCACAAGAATTCGACATCCTCGTTATTGGTGGGGGAGTAACGGGATCGGGAATTGCTCTTGATGCCATTAGTCGGGGCCTGACTGTCGCAATGGTGGAAGCAAAGGATCTTGCATCAGGAACTTCTTCTCGCTCCAGCAAATTAATTCACGGCGGACTTCGATATCTCGAACAATACGATTTCAAATTAGTGCGAGAGGCGCTCCAAGAACGTGAATTAATGGTGACGACGCAAGCACCTCATTTAGTAAAACCAGTTCCATTTATTTATCCCCTTACTGAAAAAGTTCGGGAACGTACATATGTAGGCGCAGGAATGGCACTTTATGATGTTCTTCGTGGTCTCAAGCGCGCGCTTCCCAATCACAAACATTTAAGTCAGAAGCGACTTCATGAGATCGCGCCATCTCTTCGCGTAGATATTGTTACGGGTGGATTCCAGTATTTCGACGCACAAGTAGATGATGCTCGCCATACGATGATGATTGCCAGAACTGCTGCGCATTATGGAGCAGTAATTGCGACAAATGTTTCCTATGTCGAAGCAATCCGCACCGGACGTCGTGTCACTGGCGCCAAAGTGCGCGATGAGCTCAGCGGAAAGACGATTACTGTTTTGGCGAAATCCACCATCCTGGCTGGCGGAGTGTGGACGGATTCGATCCATGATCAGTTGAATATCAAACCTTCATACAGCGTGACCATGTCCAAAGGGGTACATATTGTTTTACCTAAATCTGCAATCACCTCCGAATCTGGCGTAATCCTTAAAACTCCAGTCTCGGTTCTCTTCATCATTCCGTGGGCAGATAAATGGATCGTTGGCACAACCGACACTCCATACATCGGTGATCCACGTGAGCCACTAGCCGATCATGATGATGTGCAATACATTTTAGATCAAGCAAATAAGGTATTGACTCCAAAAATTTCGGAAGCTCAGATTCTTGGTGTTTACGCTGGACTTCGCCCACTGGTCACTCGCAAAACAAATTCACCCACCACAAAACTTTCCCGAGAACATATCGTTGATCACCCACTTCAAGGTTTTGTTTCTATTGCTGGTGGCAAATACACCACCTATCGCGTGATGGCTGAAGATGCAGTTGATGTTGCAGCGCACGACTTGCGTCGCAAAACTGTTGAGTCGCCCACCAAAGAGATTCCTATATTGGGGGCAGAAGGTTACAAAGCTCTCATCAATCGATCGCATCTACTTGCGCAAGAAGTTGACCTCCATCAAACACAAGTGATTCATCTGCTAAATCGATATGGCAGCAAAATCAGCGACATTCTTGATCTCATTAAAGAGAACAAGTCTTTTGCAAAGCCGCTTCGGGCCGATCTTCCTTATCTCATTGCAGAGATTCACTATGCCGCAAGTCACGAGGGTGCGATGTCTGTTGATGATGTCTTGGCTCGTCGTACCCGCCTCTCCTTCGAGACCGATGATCACGCAATGTCATTAGCCGAAGATGTCGCAAAGATTATTTCACCTGTTTTAGGGTGGAGCGCGGCGGCAAGAAAGAAATCAATTGAAAGTTATATTGCGAAAGCGCAGACTGAGATACGTGCATCTGAGAGAGCTATGAGTGCTACCACTCGGTAACTAGCTCGTAATTTCGCTCCAGCTGAGTACGGTTTAACAAAAGTTCAAAGAACTTTTATTTAAACAATTGGAGCGGCATATGCATCACGCCATCATTAATCTCAATCACCCGGCTCATTACATAGGACTGGGGCCATTTTCGATTTCGCTAGGAAATCTCCTCATCATTCTCGCCATGTGCATTGTTTTCTTGGCGGCACTCTTTATTCCCTTTCCCCATTCCGACAAGGAAGGGGAGGATCAGAAATGAGTACATCCTCATGGACAGGTCGCGTTCGAGCAGCCACGCTGGAGAAGATGAAGCCAGAAGATTTACTTCCTGAAGAGCAACCCGCTTACGTTGCATCATGGATCTACATTTTCGGAGTTCTCACTCTCGCCGCACTATTTATGCTTATTTTCTCTGGCTTGGTATTAACAGTTGAAGGTCCAGCCTGGTGGCATACCTCCACTATTGGCCATTATTGGAACTCGGTACATCTGTGGAGCGTTGAACTCTTCTTCATCTTCATGGTCGTCCACCTTTGGGGAAAGTTCTGGATGGCAGCATGGCGCGGCAAGCGCACTGCTACTTGGATTACTGGCGTCTTAGCTTTTGGTACATCGATCATTACGGCTTTTACTGGCTATGTAATCCAAACAAACTTTGATTCCCAGTGGATCTCCACCCAAGCTAAAGATGGATTTAACGCTATGGGAATCGGCGCATATTTCAATGCACTCAACACCGGGCAAGCTATTTTGATTCACGTGGCACTTTTGCCACTTGTTGTCGGCGTGATTGTGCTCTGGCACGTATTGCTTGTTCGCCGCAAGGGAGTTGTTCCACCAATAGATAACGATGGAACTATTGCGAGAGGAGCGAAAAAATGAGTCCAAAGCTAATGGTCGATCCAAGCAAGAAATGGAGCGGGCCAACTCGTCCCTATGATTTAGTAAAAGAGATAGTGGTTGCATTCGTTGCGGTCGCACTCTTAGCCGGTGGACTGGCATTTCTCTTTAGTTCACCTGATGACCCTGCGGTAACCCTGAAATCCTGGGCGCTTACAAATTCGGCAGATTTTGCAGTCACTGCCACAGGTGAATTGGCTGGCACAACGACTTCAGCTGGTTATGGCGCTCCCTATAACACTGCAGCTAAAGGTCAGCATTTCGGATTTATTAAATTACAGGATTGGGCAGGAGTGCGTATCCCGATTGATCCTGCTAATGATTTTGTGGTGAAGCCATTGCTTATGATGAATGATTCAGCTGCATCTAGCGCGGTAGCCGAATGGAGTTCTGCCAATGCAGATCAACAAAGCACATGGGCCACTGCTTATGCCGATGCACTCAGTAAAGCTGAAGGTAAAGATTCAGTTGCTGATCCCAGTGGCACATTTGGACCAGTTCCACAGATGGTTGCATCTCTCTTAACGATGGCTAAATCAGGTGCGCTTGATGGTGCGCTCATAACAAGTGACACACCACTACCTACCGATTTCACCAAGTCACTTCTCTTCCTTGGTGATAGCGAAGGGTATTTTGCAGATCTTGCAAGCAAGCAACATCTCTCTGGCGATCAATGGGGCGTAATGAATGAGACGGGTTCATGGCCGGGTCAATCCTGGTTATGGCTCTTCTCGTTCTGGTATCAGATCGATCCATTTAAATCCTCGGATAACGCCGACACTATCGTCATGCTCCTCATGGGAGTTCTGACGCTAGGTCTCATGCTCTTGCCTTTCATTCCACTTCTGCGTCGGATTCCCTATGCAATTCCGGTGCATCGTTTGATCTGGCGCGATTGGTATCGAAAGCAAGATAAGTAAACATAAGAAGAGCTAGTAATAAAGTCCATATAAAGTACTCGGCATGAGACGAACGACCTCACATGCCGAGGCTTTATTATGGGCGCAAGAGATCGCTGGGCCGATCAATGTGGCAAAGTATTGGATTCCAGAAATTGGATTTCGAGATGCAGTTCGAGGCGATCATTGGGTGGGACTTTCTCGAGAAGGTAAAGAGATCTACGCGCTTGCAATTGGTGATAACCCAGAAATAGACCCGGCATGGCAAACATTCTCTCTTCCTAAATCGACTCCCCGGGAGAAGAGCGCACAATTGCAGATCACCGGTCAATGGGCTGCTTATTACATTGAGAGTATTAAGTGCGCTCAAGCCGATGTGATAGAAATAATTACCGATGGCGATGAAATAGAAACTTTGCTCACTACAAGCGCACCTGATTCGTCGGTGCATCCAGGTAATCCCGAAGTAATTTTCTGGGGCGGAATTCGAAGCGCTGATGGCACTTTAATTGCAGTTGGCGCTCTGACGAGATGGCAATCTGGAGGAATTATCATCTCCTCTATCGCAACACATAAGGATTATCGTCGCCAAGGTTTTGGTCGAGCAGTTACTGCCGGAATTGTGCGAATGGCTCATGATCAGGGGATCGAGCATGTTGTGTTAGCGGTCTTCGCCAAGAATTCATCTGCGCGAGCGCTATATGAATCCCTCGGCTTTGCCTTAATGGGGGAGTTCAACCATTTTTCCCGCTAAATTTCGCTTATGAGAAGAGCGCTTGCTGAATTCATCGGAACACTTATTTTGGTAACAACAGTTGTGGGTTCAGGAATTATGGCCACCAACCTCAGCAAAGATGTGGGGGTCCAACTCCTCATCAATACCGTTTCGACTATCTGCGTCTTAGCTTTCATCATCGCCATCTTTGGATCAACGAGCGGTGCTCATTTCAACCCACTCGTATCAATCTGGTCGCGGATACATGGCGAGCTATCTACCAAAGATCTCCTTCGATATGTAATTGCGCAATTTGCGGGCGGATACTTTGGTGCGCTTTTGGCAAATGCCATGTTTAGCCACCCACTGATTGAACGCTCCCACCACGAACGCGCTGGCGCACCGCTCTACTTGGGAGAGATAGTTGCCACTGCTGGATTAATGTTGGCGATCGGCGCACTCTCACGCAAAGCCACCACCAAGAGCCCATCAGTATTAATCCCACTCTGGATTGGCGCTGCCTATTTCTTTACTTCATCCACCTCGTTTGCAAACCCTGCGGTGACATTTGCTCGTGGGTGGAGCAACAGTTTTGCAGGCATTGCACCACGATCGATTATTTTCTTTGTGATCGCGCAGTGCATTGGCGCAGTTTTAGGAATTTTTATCGCCGGGCTTTCCACGAGTAATCAGGAGAACATCAAATGAGCAAGAAACCAACCGTACTTTTCGTCTGCGTCCATAATGCCGGCCGTTCGCAAATGGCTGCCGGATTTATGCGCGAACTCGGCGGCGATCGAGTTGAAGTTTTATCCGCCGGCTCGGCTCCTAAGGATTCCATCAATCCGATTGCAGTTGCGGCGATGGCCGAACTGGGAATTGATATCACCGGTCAGCAACCAAAAATATTGACGACCGAAGCGGTTCAAGAATCCGATGCAGTTATCACCATGGGATGCGGAGATGCGTGCCCGTTCTATCCCGGTAAAAGGTATGAAGATTGGGTATTGGATGATCCGGCCGGACAAGGCATCGAATCGGTCCGGGTAATTAGAGATGAAATTAAGGGACGAGTAGAAGCTCTGCTTAGCGAACTTCTCTCGTAAGGATTCATCAGTATCTGAGTGCGGAAGGTGGGACTTGAACCCACACGCCGTAAAGCACAGGTTCCTAAGACCTGCGTGTCTGCCATTTCACCACTCCCGCGAGGAGATGAGCCAAGGTTAAGGCAATCACCTCGCGTGGGCAAAACGGGTAATCTTTGCGCAATGAGCGCGATTCAAGATCTGCTTGCCGAAGCAGTATTAGAGGTATTGCGCGCTGGTGACCTCGAATGCGAGATTCCATCCACTCTTAGCCTTGAGCGTCCCAAGAATCGTGATCATGGCGATTACGCGACATCTATTGCCCTCGCATTGGCGAAGCCTTCCGGCAGAGCCCCTCGTGACATCGCTGAGATTATTAAGAAGGGCCTAGAAGGTCGGCAAGATATTGCATCAGTAGATATTGCTGGACCTGGATTTCTCAACATCACTTTGGCTAAATCCAGCCAAGGGGGAGTGATCTCATCAATTCTTTCGCAAGGTAAAACTTTTGGTCACGGCGCTGTAATGACGGGCGTCAACGTGAACTTGGAATTTATCTCTGCCAATCCCACCGGGCCACTTCACTTAGGGCATACCCGTTGGGCCGCAGTCGGAGATGCGCTTGGTCGAGTCCTCGCAGCAGCTGGAGCAAAAGTCACACGCGAGTTCTATATCAACGATCGAGGAAATCAGATGGAACTCTTCGGTGCCTCGATTCGATCCTCAGCGCTCGGTCTTCCACGCCCCACAGAAGGTTATATGGGCGGATATATCGATGAGCTAGCAAAAGAGATCACCGCTGCACATCCACAATTTGGTGCACTACCTGAAGAAGAGTCAATCGCTGCATTTCGCGATGCTGGCTATGCGCTTCAATTAGCTCAGCAACAAAAAGTGCTCAATACTTTTGGTACTCATTTTGATATCTGGTTCTCTGAGCGAACGCTCTATGACAACGACTTCTTTGCGCACAGCCTCGATCGTCTGCGCTCGCAAGGTCATGTCTATGAGAAAGATGGCGCAACCTGGATGCGCACCACAGATTTCGGTGATGATAAAGATCGCGTGATGATTAAATCCGATGGCGCCTTTGCTTATTTCGCATCTGATTCTGCTTATTACATCTCCAAGCGCGAACGCGGCGCAGACATTCTCATCTATATGTTGGGCGCAGATCACCATGGTTATGTTCACCGCCTCAAGGCACTTGCTGCTTGTGCGGGCGATGATCCGGAATACAACATTCATGTGCTGATCGGACAACTCGTCAAGATTATGGAGGGCGGCGAGGAGGTAAAGCTTTCCAAGCGCGCCGGCACGATTATTACTTTGGAAGAGCTCGTTGAAAAAGTGGGTGTTGATGCTGCGCGATATACCCTTATTCGCTATCCAGTGGATACACCGATGGTGATGGATGTTGATGTTCTGCGTAGCCGCACCAATGAGAACCCGGTGTATTACGTGCAATATGCCCATGCTCGCGTGTGCGCAGTACTTCGTAACGCAGCAGATTTGAAGATTGAGTTCGGTGCCGCCCATGTTCATCCAGAACTCCTGGAGCACGAACGCGAACGTGAATTAATTGGATTGCTAGGAGAATTCCCGCGCGTAGTTGCCGGCGCCGCAGAGCTTCGCGAACCGCATCGAGTTGCTCGCTATATCGAAGAGCTTGCTGGTGTCTATCACCGCTTCTACGCAGATTGCCGCGTCTTACCCATGGGTGATGAGCCTGTCTCTGACCTACATCGCGCACGCGCCACGCTATGTTCTGCAACTGCACAAGTTATTGCCAATGCCCTCGAACTTCTCGGCGTCAGTGCGCCAGAAAAGATGTAGCCATGAGCCACCAATTCCTACCGGAAGTCTTCTCCAGCAATTCTTCATTCACCGATGGTGAATTATCAATCGCTGGCATCAAGACCGAGCGCTTGGCGCAAGAGTTTGGCACACCACTTTTTGTTATCGACGAGCAAGATTTTATGGATCGTGCCCGCGCTTGGAAATCATCATTAGATCGCCACTTTGGTGCACAAGCAGGAAATGTTTATTACGCCTCGAAATCATTTATATCGATTGAAGTAGCTAAGTGGGTAAAAGCTGCGGGAATCGGTATTGATGTTTGCACAGGTGGCGAGATGGCTGTCGCACTTGCCGCCGATTTCGATCCGGCCCTGATTGAAGTGCATGGAAATAATAAATCGGAGGAAGAGATTTCACGGGCGATTGAAGTTGGCGCCGCAATCATCGTGATCGATTCTCATTTTGAAATTGAACGGGTAAATCGCTTGGCTGCTCTGGCTGGGAAAATTCAAAAAGTTTATATTCGACTTACACCTGGCGTGGAAGCGCATACTCACGAATTTATCTCCACAGCACATGAAGATGTGAAATTTGGATTCTCGATCGCATCCGGAGCGGCGTGGAAGGCAGTAGAAGAGATTTCCGAGCAGAAGAATCTGGCGCTTGCTGGAGTTCATATGCATGTGGGATCACAGATCTTTGTAGTCGATGGATTTAAATTAGGCGCAGAGCGTTTGATCGGATTTCTAGCAAAGTATCGTGATCACTTCGATGCGCAATTGCCAGATCTAGATCTGGGTGGGGGATTTGGCATCGCATACCTGCCTGGTGAATCATCCGTTGATCCCGACACCATGATGGCGACGCTTGCAACAATCGTGAAGGCAGAATGCGCAGCCCATAATTTGGAGGTGCCACGTATTTCGATCGAGCCAGGGCGCGCAATCGTTGGACCCACAACTACAACTTTGTATCGCGTCGGTACTACCAAGAGCGTTGAACTCGATGAAGGTGCTTCGCGCCGTTATGTTGCAGTAGATGGTGGAATGAGCGACAACATTCGTCCCGCTCTCTACGACGCAGAATATTGCGCACTTCTTGCAAATCGCGCATCAACATCTTCGCTGACCTCA
>CANFRP010000009.1 GCA_947449535.1 Actinomycetota bacterium
AAAGAGACGATCGCCTACATCGAAGATGTGATCAAAGGACCGACACATTTAGTCGGCCACTCGGATGGCGGAATCATCGCACTGATGGTGGCACTGGAGCGGCCTGATCTAGTTACATCGCTTGTAGCAATCGGTGCTAATTATCATTACGACTGCGGGCTACCTTTTAACGATCCCAGCACTCCACCAGAAATTGTCATTAGCGAGGAAGATGCGGCGCGCTTTGCTGCAACTTCCCCAGATCCGGCGTATATGCAAGAAGTTATTATCAGAAAAGCATTTGAAGTCTGGGCCTCGGAGCCAACTATGACAGTTGAAGATCTGGCAGAGATATTTGCACCCGCATTAATACTTGCCGGCGATGATGAGCCCTTTACTTTGGCGCACACTGCATCACTTTATGAAGCGCTGCCCGATGGTCGCTTGGGAATAGTTCCAGGAACTTCACATGGCGTAATTAAAGAGCGCCCGAAGTTAATTAAGGCGCTGATTCAAGATTTCTATAAAAATCTTGATTTGCCCGAGACCAAACAACCAAATCGGCGCAAAGTTGAAGATCTAGGAGAGCAGTAGAAGCTCTCTGCCCTTTGTAACAGCTGCCTCTCTAGAATCTACTTCCAACTTCTTGTAGACGTTCTTGAGGTGAGTCTTAATTGTGTTATTAGAAATATGAATTCCTTCTGCAATTTGTGAAATCGGTAGCCCGGTCGATAGTCGGCGAAGAATATCTAGTTCGCGCTTGGTCAGTGGGCTAACAAGTCCAGCGCTATTACTAGGGACGCTTAAACGAGTTCTAATAAGTCCTGCTAGTTGCTCAACGAAAACCGAGGGCGCTGATTGCGCAAACTGCAAGAAAAGCGTTAGGAATTCAGTTGACCGATTGAGGAAGATCTGCCGTTGCCCATTTGCCGTAGCAAGAATAATGGCTTTCTCCAAATGCTCTTGAGCAACCTTTGGCTTATTAATTGTTAATTCAGCGTAGATGATTTCATAATTGAGTTGTTCCCGAATAGAACTTCTCGGAAGTTTGGCCAATTCTGAGGCCACATTATGTGAATTTTTCTTTGCTGCAGTAAGCCCTCTCATAGCCATGACCGATGATGTGTCCCCAAGGCGATAAAGAAGTTCATTGGTTCGCTCAATGTCATTTAAGGAATACCGGATAAATAGTTCTTGCTCATCGACGATATATGAAATTTCTGAATTCAAGAGCGGGTTTGCAATAGCATCACGAGCTACCTTAAGTTTTGCAAATCCTTCGCTGATCTGATTTTGTGCAATAAGCAATCTGGCATACTTAACATTTAGCGCAGCAACCCATGGATATAGTTCGGCTTTCTCCGCCAAAGGAATGTACTTATTAAGTAACTCCACTCCCACCTCATTATTTGCCATCTCTCTATGTACTTCTGCAAGTACATATACAGCATCAAAGGGGGTAAAAATTCCTGCAAAACCATACTTCTCTGATGCATCAATTACGTATTGCGCTAATTCTTCTGCATCCTTGTACCGACCTTCACCCAAAGCAACCATAGATTCACATGCAGGTATTCCGAGAATTGGCATTCCATCATTAGGAGTAGGCAACGTTTTCAAATCAGAAAGTATGCTCCGAAGTGTATTGAGATCTTCCTTTAGAAAGGCGGCCCAGCCTCCCCACCGAGTTGCTGACACAATCTTTGCGGTTCGATTTTCAGGCTGAACCATCTTCATATCGGGGATTCTTTTAATTGTCTCTAGGCATTTTTGATAATCGCCCATGGAGAAATCCAGACGCAATGAAATAATTGCCAAATCCCCTAATACCTCGCTTTCTTGGGGGTCCCCTTTCATGCGAGCATTGAAAGTCGAGAATTCGCTTCGGAACTTACTCAATGGATCGCCCAACATAGATGCGTAGGCATCTGCAAGTTCGACACCCAAATCCCCTACGTTCAGCACACTTCCAACCAGCTTGTTCCAGCGGCGAAGTCGATCAGCATCACTTGTATAAATCATCTTGCGCGAGTAGCTGCCGATAATTCTCCTCGCGCTTTCGAGATCATTTAGATCTACGTATATCTCTACAGCGGCCAAAGCATCACCGTCGGCCACGAGAATTTCTGCCGCTCGCTTTGAAAGACTAAGGTAGTTATCACTATCCTCACGAAGTTGCTTTAAAAGATAGCGCCGAACCATTGGATTTATTTCATATTGATGGTCCTGAGATCCTAAAGCGCGAATAAACAGCCCTTCTTTAGCGAACTTTCTCATTAGTTCACGACCAGTGAAATTTCCCATAAGTGCTTCCACCCGCGATGGAGTGATGAATTCGAAGATCGACAAAGTTCTTAAAAAACCTCTATCTTCAGTCTTCAAACTTTCAACAGCTAAGCCAATGAGAGCTGAAGATTCAATATCGTCATCAGCAAAGTCATTATTGAAACTAATGTTCCGACCATTAACTAAAGAGCTCATCAAGATTTGAACGCCTGCTGGCCATCCATGAACAGAGTTGAGAAGTTTTAAGTTTTCTTCGTGTGAAATATCAACATTTGCAATTTGGGCAAGTTTTTCAATTTCTAATTCGGAAAGTGCTAAATCAGAGGAGAAAAGAGTTAGAAGTGCGCCCAAAGAAGTTATTCGAGAAAGGGAAACCTGTGGGGAAGTCTTTCTAGTTGTCAACGTTCTTAAATTGAGCGGAGCAATATCGTTCCAAAGTTGAAGCATTCCTAGATGATCGGGAGAGAGTTTTTCTGCTCCGTCATAGACCATATGAAAAACTCTATTTTCCTTCGCAATATCGTTTGCTAAATGTGTTACAGATTCAACATAGTCAAATTCGCCAGTGCGCAGATCTTCAACCCATGGCGCAAAATCGGGGATTAGTAATCTAAAAGATTGAATGTGATGAAAGAAGGTATCTCGTGGAGTATCTTTTTCAGAGGCTGTGTACCAAATCGTTCTATCTGGATATTTCGAAGCCCACTGTGATGCCAGAACTGTTTTGCCATAACCCGATGGCGCCATAGCAATTAGTGCGATTGGAGCTGGAGCCTCTAACTTGGCGAGCAACTTTTCACGAAGGACGAATTGAGGCTTGGCGTGAGGTGGGGTACAGCGGGCGAGTGATACGCCCGGAAGAACTTCAAACATCTCTCACCCCATTCTGAAGGGTTAACCCTTCAACGATCCAGCGCAACGAAGAGAAGTGTTGCACGGGGGGTGATGCAGGAGGAAGGAAATATCGCCATCGGGTGATTTATCACCCCTTAAATCACCTTACTTGAGAGAGTGCAGCGGGTGCATCTGCGGGCACAAAAGGCATCGCTGGAAAGACTTGTTCAACAAATTGATAGATCGAACCCTGCACCGGCCGTGGATCTGATTCGCCCTTGTTGGGCCACATCGAAATTGCGCGCTCAGCTTGAGCAGTAATTGTGAGTGATGGATTTACTCCAAGGTTTGCGGTCACACTAGCTCCATCAACAATGTGAAGTGTGGGGTAGTTCCACACTCGATGATACGGATCGATCACACCAGAGTTTTCATCTGCGCCAATAACGCATCCTCCAACAAAGTGAGCAGTGAAAGGCGCATCGATCAGGTCACCGATATTGCCACCAGGGATTCCACCATTCTTCTCGGCAATTCGTCGAACAACTTCATTGGCAGCAGGAATAAAAGTAGCGTTGGGATGTTCTGAATTATTGGTGGAGGTAAGCCTCCAACCAAATATTCCTCTCTTGCCACGTACATCAAGTGATGAATCAACATTCTGCATCACTAGTGCAATAACAGTGCGCTGACTCCAACGACGCACATTGAGAATTCGAATAATCAACGATGGATGACGAACAACTGTCTTGAGCCACTGACGACGTCGATCACGCGCCTTATCGCCATCTGTCATGATGGTTTGCAGTAAGCCCATGGCATTGCTACCAATTCCATATCGGACTGGTTCCACATGGGTATGTTCATCAGGGAAGAAGGAAGAAGTGATTGCAGATCCTTGGCTGTAATCGATCGTGGTATCCGGCATAAGCGCACCGGTCAGTGCCTCGCTATTAGTTCGCGATAACTTCCCTAGCGCTGGAGATAGCTTTCCGAGTACTCCATCATCTTTCATGCGGTGCATTAATTTCTGGGTGTTATAGGTGCCGGCTGCAACAATGACTTGTCCCGCAGTAAAAACGCGCTTTCGTCCGATCCAGGAAGAGCTCTTCCGGGTGTAAATCTTCCAGGTGCCGTTGGGTTGCTCTTCAATTTTGGTCACTGTGTGCTGGGCAAAAACTTGTGCACCAGCCTTTTCCGCCAACCCTAAGTAATTCTTTGGCAAGGTATTTTTGGCGTTGAAGCGACATCCTGTCATGCAGGCACCGCATTGCATGCAGCCATTGCGATCAGGACCAACTCCACCAAAGAATGGATCCTTCGCTAATAAGCCTTTACCTTCGCCAAAATAAACACCCAGTGGCGCCATTCGAAATGTATGTCCCACGCCCATTTCGATTGCTGCATCTTTCATTGCTTGATCTGATGGTGAGAAGTAAGGATTGTCAGTTACTCCTAGCATTCGCGATGCTTGGTCATACCAAGGAAGAAGTTCTTTCTTCCAATCTGTTATATCCGACCATTGGCGATCGTTGAAGTAAGTGTCTGGCGGGATATAGAGAGTGTTGGCATAAACCAAAGATCCGCCACCTACACCAGCACCTGCGAGCACTAATACATCCGGAAGTGCGTGAATCCGTTGTATTCCCTTTAGGCCAAGACGAGGGGCGTATAAGAATCGATTAAGGCGCCAAGAAGTCTTTGGAAAATCTTTATCGCTAAAACGTCGCCCAGCTTCGATCACTGCGACCCGATATCCCTTTTCGGTAAGTCGAAGCGCTGAGACTGATCCGCCAAATCCGGATCCGATGACAACAACATCAAAGTCGCGCTCCATATAAGAAAGAGTATTACTAGTCAGCCAATTTCGATAGGAGATTGGCTTTCACGTCCTGCCATTCACTCTTGATTATTGAGTAATAGACGGTGTCTCGAAGCGACCCATCTCGGCGAAGTTGGTGCTTACGCAGAACGCCTTCGCGCTTAGCACCAATCCGTTCGATCGCACGCAGCGATCTCTCGTTGAGATTATCGGCCTTCAGGCCAACTCTTTCGCACCCACGATTCTCGAAAGCTTCGGTGAGCAAGAGAAGTTTTGTTTCAGTATTGATGGGAGTCCGACGTGCGATCTCACCATAGAAAGTTGAACCAATTTCAATCGCTTTCAGCGCGGGTTGAATATCTAAATAGGAAGTAGAACCGACTGCTTCGCCCGAACGAAGATCAATGACCGCAAATGCTTCTCTCGATCCACTTTCAGCGAGCAGCTTGGTGATGAGATCTTCCATCTCAATTTGAGAATGCGGAATAGGAAACTTAACAATTACCCAGCGCCATAATTCGGCGTCACCGCCAGTGTGCTTCCAGAGATCTGAGGCGTGCGAGAGCGAAAGGGGTTCGAGGCGAACATGATGACCCTTAAGTTCGTTCATGTGGAAATTTTAAAGCCAGAGGAAGCGATTCCGATCAGCTGACTCGCCCGCCATTTTCTCCAGATCAAATTCTCCAGATCTGCGCTGCCAATCATTTCCCGCAAGCGCTCGTGAAATACCAGCAAGGGAAGTGATAGAACCAAGGTCAAGCGAATTGAAGTCGCTCACGATCTCGCCTTGATGATCAAAAACGGAAGTAGCAATACCAATCTTCCCTGACTCCTCAAAAATCTCAACTATTCGACCTTGCTGTGGCCAATCAATATTCGATGCCGTTTGAATATGCCAAAAACCTCTTTGACTATCATTTTGGATTCGTTCAATCTTGTGTTCGTGATTGTGTCCAGCGAGCCACAATATGACGCGTTCATCAGCCGTAAGAACTGCTACCAGTTCTTCTTCGCCGACCCGGGAGTCCTCTCCTTCTGGTGAATAAAGATTAAAGAGGGTAGACGCTGGATGATGCGAAAGAAAGAGAAAATACTTTGGTGCCGGATCGGCTAATTGAGATTTGATCCACTCGAATTGAACGCGGTCTATCGAACCTTGCCATCCGCCAAATTCATTAACGGTATCCATGGAAATAATTCGCAAGCTATCTAAATCTTTAGCCCAATACTTATTTCCGCTCTCACGATTTTCCTGATTGAGACCATGATCATGTCCACAATCGGTATGCAGCTTTGACCAATCCCCTCGCTCATTTATCTTTCGGCGAGGATCGGAAGTCACTTGATCAAAGGTAGCGCCCTCGGTTTGCGGATAGCTGGTAGGGCCCACTTGTGTGAAGTTCCCAAACATTTCTGCAAGATCGGTATCTGGTGCGAGTTTGGATACTCGATATTCCCCCTGTGCGAATTCACTAATCGCTTCATCGGGTCTTACAGTGCCTTGTAACAACGCGTCGTGGTTGCCATGCGTTGCAAGCCATTGATGCTTGATTCCTATAGCCTGAAATGGTTTGCGGACTGCATCAGTGAGGCCAGGTATCTTGGGAAAACCGTAGAGAGCGCGTGGGTAATCCGGGGTGCAACCTTCTGGAGTTCCCTCGGGATTCCAATACGAAGGATCATATTTCGCAGGATCGGTCGATGCAACGCCTTCCCACTTTGTGAAGTCACCGCTATCGGGAGTGACCTCCCCACCATCAAGAATTGATAGATACCACGAGAGCTCATTCGATTGTGCGTTGTCTGTGACATCCCCAGTTATAACAACTGCATCAATTTTCTTCTGAGTCACCGGCCCGCCAACAATCGAATTGATTGATCGAACGAGCGCTTCCAAAGTCTGTGTCGTCAGAATTTCTTGCGGGCGATAAGTGCCGACATATTTCACAAGTTCGGAGAGTGGATGATGCGGATCTGCATATCGATCTAAATGTTCAGCCCGTGCAGGTGATTGCGCATCGCAAATATGAAGATCAGAGATATGAATGAAGTTAGCGATCTTGGTGATTGGACCGAGTGGCGCCTGGCCACCGAGTTCTTCGCCATCGACCTGATGCAAATCTCTCCAACCGGTCGCAGTCGCTTCGCCACGTGTAATTCGCAAATTGCGGGAGTCGGGATTAAACATTTTCAACCATCAATTCATCGGCGGTAATTTTGAAAGCGATCTTCTGCCCAACATCCAACTTTCGAGCTTCTTTACTGCTGAGATCAATATGAATTAGCGGATATCCCTCTATTACGACTCCAAGTTTGGTGATCGGTCCTTGGAAGGATTTCACAGCAACAATTGCACGCGTTGCCAGTGGATCCTGCTCATCGGTTAGCGCAATCGCTTCCGGACGTACCAAGGCGATAGCGCTCTTGGTCTTCTCTAAATTCCCAGATAGCGGCGAAAGTGGGATTTTCTGTTCGAGAACTTTCACATTTCCAGCTCCGGAGATTTCTGCTGGCAGTCGATTCGCCATCCCGACGAATGATGCAACAAATGGAGTAGCCGGATTATTGTAAATATCAATCGGTGTATCAATCTGTTCGAGTTTTCCAGAGCGCATAACTCCGACCCGGTCTGAAATTGCCATCGCCTCTTCTTGATCGTGCGTAACAAAAAGTGTGGTGATCCCTAAATCTAATTGAATACGGCGGATCTCTTCCCGAATTTGTACACGAACTTGGGCATCTAGCGCTGAAAGCGGTTCATCTAAAAGAAGTACGTTGGGTTCAATTGCTAGCGCTCGAGCCAGGGCCACGCGCTGTTGTTGGCCGCCAGAGAGCTGATGTGGATATGAAGTTGATTTCGGACCAAGATCGACTAGATCCAACATCTGATTAATTCTTTTCATGCGCTTGTTTTTATCAATTTTGCGAACTCGAAGTCCATAGTCAATATTTTCGGCAACCGTCATATTTGGAAAGAGTGAATATGATTGAAAAACCATTCCCATATCGCGCTCATTGACTGGAGTGTCGTTATACCGAACCCCATTGATGAAGAGATCTCCATATGTTGCAGTCTCTAAACCAGCGACAATACGAAGTGCTGTTGTCTTTCCGCAGCCAGATGGTCCTAGGAGCGCGACCATCTCGCCTGGAACCAAGGTGAGGTCTAGTCCATCAAGCGCCTTAACAGATCCAAAATGTCGGCTAACCCCTTTGAGTTCTAAGGTGCTACTTGTTCGCTTTTGTGCGCTCATTATTCCGCCATTCCGTAGTTATGTTCTTCTTCGACAATTTCACGGCCAGATCCCTTGTGGGTAGAAAGACCTATCAAGGTCATCAAGATGATGGCTGCGGCAAAAGTAAATACGGAAATCGCAATTGCACCCAAGATGTTCTGTTGTGCTGCGACAACGGTCCACGTAGGGAAGGTCTCCCAGTGAAGAAGTGACGTGATCGTGTATTCACCAAGAGATAGCGCGAATGAGAGAAATAGAGCTGCAGTGATGCCTGACCTGATACTCGGCGTGATTACTCGAATGATCGTGTTTAACCAGTTACTACCCAAACTCCTTGATGCTTCGACGAGGGTTTTGAGTGGAACGCTCGAAAGTGAGGTATCCAGCGCCCGATATGTAAAAGGCAGACCGATTACCACATAGAAGAAGACCAGCTCATATTCGGTGTTCTGCAAGATGCCGGGCATCGCTACTTGGGCACCGATTGCTAATGACACGACTGGAATGATCAAAGGCAAAATACAAATTGCATCTACTAATGGTTTCCATTTCTGGCCCTTGAGATGCAGAAAAACCATCGTAGGAACCATTAGGGATAGATTAAGAATTGCTGCAAGTATCGCTAGTCGAAGTGTCGTAGAAATGGCTGGCCAGAAACCATCTTGCTCTATTAGCCATTGGTAATTAATAAATGAGTAACCTTTGCCACCCATGCCCTTAAAGCTGAAAATTGTGGCAGCCAGCAAAGGCAATATAAAGATTGCAAGAAGCAGAACTCCGACCAATATAAATAGCGAAATCTTAGAGAGCTTTTTATTCATCAAATCTGCCACTTCGCAGCTTTTCGCTTTGCCCAGATGTAGCCGACCATTCCCACTGCAGCGACAATGATCATTCCCACAGCAAGGGCGTCACCTAGGTTTGCCTGATCAGAGATGACATTTCCATCTACGAGCGTTCCGATGATGATGGGGACTAAAGGTACGGTTCCGACGGTCAGCGCACGTGCAGTTGCATATGCTGAAAATCCACCAGAAAATAATAGGAAGAATGCCCCCACAAATGGTGGGGTCAAGATCGGGACAGCTACTCGGCGTAAATATGTGAAAGATGAAGCGCCCAAACTGGCACTGGCCTCCAACCATTCTTTACGAAGTCCAGCAACGGCTGGTTTGAAAACTAGAAACATCAGTGGTGCTTGGAAGAATGAATAGACCATTACGACACCAGTAAAGGAAAAGATTGTGAAGTGCCCCGCATAAATATCTATACCAATATTCTTTAGTACCTTCGTCACGATGCCTTCAACGCCAAATGATGCGATAAACATAAATGCAAGTGGAACACCACCTGAATTGGCAAACACTGCCGAGACGCTATCAAGGATTGCGGTCAGACGTGGCCCCGCATAGCGAAAAGCGACGTAGGCAAAAAGTGCACCCAGTAATGAACCGATGGCTGCAGTTGTAAGAGCTAGCTTGATACTCGTTATAAAGGCGTGAAGATATGAACCATGAGTAATAGTTTGATAATTCGAGATAGTCCACTGTCCATCATTTCCCTTGAGTGATCGCAAAGTTACGGCGATAACAGGCCAGATAAGAAAGAAGCCAGTAAATGCGAAAAATGGGAGAAGTGCACTTCCAGAGAATGAAATTCGAGTGCGACGGCTCTCTCCCTCAAGAGAACCAATCACACTCGAATTTGTCATTTATATGCTTTAACTAATTTGTCTACTAATTAGTTTCCAGCAATTGCAGGCCATTGGGCCTTAAGGAGTGTCTTTGCTGCAGTTTGTTGATCAGGTGTTGGCTGAACTACTGCTGCACCCTTTGGTGTCTCAAATCCTGCTGGAGGATTGATTGCGAGACCCTTCTTGCGCATTGCATCTTCTGTAATTGGGTGAGCTGCACCAGAGATCCAAATGTTCTGTCCACCCATGATGGATGAGAAGATCTGTGAACCTGTCTTGCCCTTGAGGAATGCTGCATTTACATCCTTAGATGAAACGCCCTTTGCCTGTGAGAACAAGAACTCTGTCCAGAGGCGAGCTGCCGCTGGGTGTGGAGCATTGAAAGGAATTGCCATGATGTAAGGAGTTCCCTTGATTACTGCATCTGATGGAATGACGTACTTGATTGTCTTTCCGGCCTTTGCAGCAGTCGCAATTGCACCAGGACCGTTGAAGTCCCAGCTAAATGAGACTTTGTAGGCTCCAGCGAGGAAGTTTTGTCCGTTAGCAAGTGCTGTGACAAAGTTTCCAGAATCCTTAAGAGACTTGAAGTAATCAATTCCCTTTTGAATATCAGAGGCTGAACCACCTGATGCCTGGTTGGCTGCGAAGACAGACATAAGTGCCTCTTGTGCGCCTGTTGGATCTCCACCGATAGCTACCATGTTCTTAAACGCAGGATCTTTGAGATCTGAGAATGACTTTGGTGCCTTTGAGATTGAGGTGTCATATGAAAGCGCGATCTGACCGTAGTAATCGCCGGTCCAACGACCTGCTGGATCCTTCCATTGTGACGCAATATCGTTCCAAGCAGCTACCTTGTAAGGAGCAAAGAGATTGATGTTATCTGCGCCGTAGGTGATACCGACATCGACTGCATCAGGAATCTTTGACTTTGGAGCTGTCTTGACTGTCTGAATTTCATAAGCAGATGAACCATCTGGATTGTCATCTGTGATCTTGATGCCGAAAGCCTTGGTGAATAAATCCATAGCTTCGCCATAGTTAGCCCAGTCACGAGGAAGGGTGATGACGTTGAGCTTTCCTTCTTTCTTAGCAGCTGCAACTAGTGCATCTATGCCGCCACACTCTTTAAGAGATGTGCACTTTGAGTAATCCACTGCTGCTTGAGATGAAGCAGATGTTGCGATTAGTGAAGTTGCTGCCATTGTGGCCGCAATTACTCCACCGAGAATGCGCTTACGCATATATATCCCCCTTTAGGATCGGTAGTCGAATCAAATACTTGAAATGTGGACAGAAAATATTTACTCGGGGGTTTTTTGCTGACAGTTTGGTTAATAGTCAGAGCCAACATTGACGCAAAGTATTTATTTAGTTAACAACATCTAACAATTGTGTTGCGAATGGCAAAACTTGCGTAGCTCCAGCACTGAAGAGTTCATCCTGCGATGAATTCCCACTTGTTACGCCGATAACAAATGCTGCATGGGCAAATTGCCCGCTACCCATATCTGATGGGGTGTCACCGATGACGGCAACATCTAGTGGGGAAAGAACCTCACCACATTTCTCTGAGTAGAGCTCCATAGAGCGTAAAACCATATCTGGGGCTGGACGACCATAAGGCACTTCGCTAGCAGCTACAGATACATCGATGAAATCGCCCCAATTGAGTGACTCGATAATTCGGTTGAGAATTTCACGCGGAAAACCAGTGGTCAAAGCGATTCCAATTCCAGCCTCATGAAGTTGGCGAAAGAATTCTGGAATTCCTGCAAACTCCTCAAGTAATCCACGGGTAATCAGTGAGTTATAAGCGTCAATAAAATTTTCATGCATTGCCTGCGCCTTGGTTTCATTGCCAACTGAGAGATGAAGAAATACATCTATTTTGCGCTGACCCATCGTGGCATTCACATATTTAGTCATCTCTTCAATTTGGATTCCGCTATACCCGCCCGCACTGATTGCATCTTGAAATGCTTGGACGACGAGACCATCGTCTTTTGCGGTCGTACCTGCAACATCAAATACCGCCAATTTTATTTTTGCCACGAACGAATTGTCTCCTCTGCAATTGCTGGTGCGAGAGAATTTCCTCGTCCACCCCCGCCAGTCACTATGACTGCTCCAGGTTCAATTTCCTTACGGAAATAGATATCTTTACTGGTTGATTGGCTATAAACCCCGTCCCAACGGCGCTCAATCTGTGGTGCTTCGACTCCAAAGATCTTGGTGATAACACTACGAAGATGTTCGTAGGGAGCTTCGGCCAATTCATGATCGAAGGGTTCGTCATATTCATGGGTATCGCCAATGGTGCATGACCCATCAGCACGTTGCACCAAGAGCAATTGCATTTTTAGTGCCGTTGCGACTTCACTTTGTGATGGAAGTGTGTGAAGTGAAAGATTTTTAAAAGCAGGGTAATACCGCAAGGAATCTCCATCCGCAATTGAATGGCTCAATCTCTGTGCAAGTGGGACGGTCGCTCCCATTTGAAGACGCACGCGTCGAATTGGTGCACCCTCAAAATAGTCAGCGAGAAATCCCTTATGTTCTGATCCGGGCACAAAAACTATTCGATCGGCCGAGAACTTTTGTCCGTCAGAGCTCTTTACTGAATGTCCAGATTCACGCACCTTATATTTAACAATTTCACATCCGGGAACCCAGGTGTATTTAGAATTCTTCGCCATTTCGCGGCGAAGTCCTGCCAAGAGAAACGGGGGTTCGACTGCGGCATCTAGTGTGCATCGCAGCGCCCCGAAATAATCTCCCGCTAGTACCGGCTCGAGCGAGTGAACATGATCTCGAGTTAATAATTCAAAGCCCCGCTTTTTTGCATCTGGCATCTCGATTGCTTCTTGGAGAATTGCCCACTCTTCTTCATTTGTCGCGATAGTCAATGAACCGTTGGCACGAAATCCGATCTCGGCCCTCGATCCGATATCGCCCCATAATTCGCGAGCGCGAATTGCCAAGTCGAGTTCTTTCCCGGCTTCCCGACCACTTACCCAAACAAGACCAAAATTTCTTACCGATGCCGAGCGCGGGAGGATGTCACGTTCAATATGTGTAACTTCATGCCCAGCCTCAAGGGCTAACCAGGCGTGCATCGTCCCGATAATTCCACCGCCGACGATAATGACAGAACTACTGCGCCCCTTTTTGGCTAAATCTTTAGAGAGTTTTGCAAACATACTTGGATTAGATCACGGCAAGAAGAGAGAAGGCGATCGATCGGAATACTGGCGGATGATAAATGAATGAACTTTCGGTGGAGCCCCCCGTCAGGATTGAACTGACGACCTTCCGCTTACAAGGCGGATGCTCTACCACTGAGCTAGGGAGGCGTAGAAACGCAAGGGCTAATTATGGCATGAGAAAAATGCCTTCAAATCCACCCTTGGGCTAGTAGGTTCAGATCATGCGCCTTGGTGTTCTCGATGTTGGATCAAATACGATCCATCTTCAGGTTGTAGATACCCATCCCGGTGCCCGCCCAAACCCAACTTTCAACTACAAAGAAGAGCTTCGCCTCACCGATTTTCTCGATTCCTCCAACAATATTTCGGAGGAAGGAATTCAAAAACTCCGTACGGCGATACGCAACGCGACGACTCAAGCCCGAGCCGTCCAGACTGAGGAGATCCTTCCTTTTGCAACGTCTGCGCTGCGTGAGGCGAATAATGGTGGCGAAATCATTGCCTCCATAAATAAGGATTTTGAAATTGATCTTCAAGTTTTATCCGGTGAAGAAGAAGCAAAGATGACCTTCTTTGCAGCACGGCGGTGGTTTGGTTGGTCGGCTGGACGACTTCTTGTCGTAGACATTGGTGGGGGGTCGTTAGAGATTGCATCTGGCGTAGATGAAGCTCCTGAAGTTGCGGTATCACTTCCGCTCGGTGCTGCTCGCCTAACTAAGAACCATTTAATTGGCGATCCGTACACTGATAAGAGTGTCCGTAATCTTCGCGACTATATTGAATCGCAGCTTGAATCAGTCCTACCGGCGCTTGTACATCATCAAGAATCAGATCGTGCAATTGCTACCAGCAAGACGCTCCGCACATTGGCTAGATTATGCGGAGATTGGTATGGCGGTAATGGAAAAGTAATTAAAGCCGATGCAATCAGAAAGATCGCGACCAA
Source organism: Actinomycetota bacterium (assembly GCA_947449535.1). Lineage (GTDB taxonomy): Bacteria > Actinomycetota > Actinomycetes > Nanopelagicales > Nanopelagicaceae > AAA044-D11. Next base: position 14,009 of record CANFRP010000009.1, read on the forward strand.
GTTATCCACGATGACGTTGGATGAGCGAAGTGAGCTACCGGGAGTCTCTGCCAACCGTGCGCGCCAAATTGTTGCCGGGGCATTTGTTACAGAGAGCGTTATGCGAAATCTAGATTTAGAGGCGTTGGAAATATGTCCGTGGGCGCTGCGCGAAGGTGTTGTACTTAAGTGGATGGATTGGATGGAAGCTTAATTAGTGCCGGAATAAGGCGCTTTAATTAGATCTATCTGATGCACCTTTTTCTTGCGAATATGCACAACCCAGGCATCGCCCGGTTGCAGTTTCTCTTCCGGTAACTCCACATCAGATTTCTTGGTAATTCTCTCCAGCGCTCTTGGAAGAATCGGGTTGTGGCTACAGAGCAAAATTGGCTGCTTCTGATCTGCGACTGCTTCGGACAAATCCTTCGCATAATCGAGCGCTTTATCTTTATTTTTCTTAAATGTGGTCTCGCTCAAGTGGCGCGTTACCGTCATCTCGATTCCGAGCGCACGAGCCATGGCGGCGACTGTGTCATAGCAACGAATCGCATCTGATGTGTGAATTTCAGTGAGCCCATACGCCTGATAAATCGAGAGCATTCGCTGGGCCTGTACTTGGCCAATTCCTTCCAGTGGGCGATCGTCATCATCGCCGGTCCATTCACTTCTCACGAGCGCTTTTGCGTGACGTAGAAGAATAAGTGGGGTGGTATCTATTGGTGCATCTGCAAACTTAGCCAAAATTTCACGATCGCCAACGCGTGTAAGTTTCTCTTCGGCGGTATCAATCTCAACCCAAAGTAGTTGATCTACTTCGCTGTTTGATTTAAATTCTTGTTGGCCATCTTTGAGTTGTGCCGCCCAGTATGAAACTTTCTTCAAACCATCAGGCGTGAAATATTCGATCTGCCCAATATAAACTCCAAGCTTGGTATCAAATCCAGTCTCTTCCAAAGTCTCGCGATAGGCGCAAGCAATAATCTCTTCTCCCCGATCGAGCTTGCCTTTCGGAAATGACCAATCGTCATAACGTGGTCGATGCACGATAGCTACTTCTACTTCGCCAATTTCATTAATTCGCCATGGGATCGTTCCGGCAGCTTCTATTGCTAAGACCATCTCATCACTCATCCTCTGGCTCGGTACCATTCGATTGCTTGGCTCTGGAAATCTGGAAGTTTTGCACCATCGGGACCTTCAGTAATTCTCAACCAACTTCCATCGGATTGCATCCGCCATGAAGCAGTCTCTGGTGAGACATATCCATCCAGAGCGCGCAAGAGAAGACGTTTATGTTCTGTCTGAGTAATGCGAACCATCGCTTCGACTCTGCGGTCAAGATTTCGGTGCATCAAATCTGCGCTACCGATCCACAGTTCGTCATCGCCACCATTAGCAAAGTGAAAAATTCGGGAGTGCTCGAGGAAGCGCCCAAGGACTGAATATGCGCTGATATTTTCAGATAAGCCCGGAACTCCTGCTCGTACCGCGCAGATTCCACGGACAACCAGATCAATCTTTACTCCAATATTTGAAGCGCGATAGAGCGCCTCGACAAACTCTTCATCCAAAATGGAGTTGAGTTTCATACGAATATAGGCGGGCTTTTCAGCGATATGGTTTTCAATTTCACGGTTAATGCGCTCGAGCAATCCCGGGCGAATAGTGCGTGGCGCAACAAGCAGACGCTCGAATGAGGTTTGAGGGGCAAAGCCGGAGAGCTGGTTAAAGAGTTTATTAACGTCATCTCCCAAAACGGGATCTGCGCTGAGCAAGCCAAAATCTTCATAAAGTCTTGCGGTTTTAGGGTTGTAGTTACCGGTGCCCATATGAACATAACGGCGAATTCCACCTTGCTCATCTCGTACAACTAGCGAAAGTTTGGCATGTGTCTTAAAGCCAACAAGACCGTATACAACGTGAACTCCAGCATCTTCCAACTTTCTGGCCCACTTCACATTTGCTTGCTCATCAAAGCGAGCACGAATTTCGATTACTGCGAGGACTTGCTTACCGGCCTCTGCCGCTTCAATGAGCGCCTGAACAATGGGGGAATCACCAGAAGTTCGGTAAAGCGTCTGCTTGATGGCAAGAACTTGAGGATCTGCTGCAGCAGATTCCAAGAAGCGCACCACAGATGAATTAAAGGATTCATAGGGATGGTGCACGATTGATTCGCGACGACGGATCGCGTCAAAGAATTCCTCTGGTGAATCTGGCTCTACATCTCGGATATCCCATGCCACTTGATTTCTAAACGCTGGATATTTGAGAGCAGGTTTATCGATATCAGCGATCCGGCTAAGACCCGTCAAGTCCAATGGCTCTGGATAACGACTGATGTCCTCTTCCTTAATGCTGAGTTCTTCCATCAAAGTCTTCAACAACTCAGGGTCGATATCTTTATCTACTTCTAAGCGAACCGGAGGGCCAAACTTTCTGCGAAGCAATTCTTGCTCCATAGATGCGAGCAGGTCTTCTGATTCCTCTTCTTCGATTTCAAGGTCTGCATTGCGAGTAATTCGGAAGTTGTAGTAATTCAAGATCTGCATGCCCGGGAAGAGATGCTCGAGGTTAGCGACAATCACTTGTTCGATCGGGATGTAACGTGGATCTTCCTTTGATGTAAGGACAAAGCGAGAGAGGTTGGAGGGGACCTTTACGCGAGCGAAGAGTTCTTCCTCTGTATCTGGTTTCTGCACAACGACTGCAAGGTTGAGTGAGAGGCCCGAAATATATGGGAATGGGTGCGAAGGATCTACTGCAAGTGGAGTGAGTACAGGAAAAATCTTCTCGTGAAAAAATCGATTGACGTAGGCAAGCTCGTTATCATTGAGGTCTTGCCACTTCACTAATTCAATTCCGACATTTTGAAGATTGGGAATTAAAACATCATGGAAACATTTGGTTTGGCGATCGATTAATTCTTTCGTCTTCTGAGATATCTCAGTCATTAGTTCGGCGGGTGAATATCCCGCAGTGTTTACCTTTGTAAAACCGTTCTCAAGTTTTTGCTTAAGAGTTGCAACTCGAATCATGTAAAAGTCGTCGAGATTTGATGAAAAGATTGCCAAGAAGCGGCAACGCTCTAATAGTGGGGTTTCTGGATCTTCTGCCAATTCAAGTACGCGCTCATTGAAAGCCAACCAACTCAATTCACGGTCGACCAAGGTCTCACGCGGATTACTCGCCAGAAGCGGAAAGTGGTGGGAAGCCATGGGCCAATTCTCGCCTCTTTGGGTGAACGGAGGGTAATCAGGAGATGGATCACGCATAAATAGGGCGAGGAATTGAATGAAAGACCACCCTTTTGATCACCCGCCAGCCCTTCCGCTGTAAGTGTCATGCGACTTAACATTGAGCTCCCTTAAGTACGCAACGTTGGCGAGGTCAGATGCGCAATCCATTTGGCAATGACCTCGCCATCGATATCGGGACAGCAAATACCGTTGTCTATAAAGCGCATCATGGGATTGTCTTGAATGAGCCAAGTGTGTTGACGATGAATACCGAAACTGGCGCAGTTATCTCAGTTGGGCACGAATCGCGCAAAATGATTGGCCGCACTCCAGAACACATAGTCTCGATCCGCCCGCTCAAGGATGGTGTTGTTGCTGACTTTGAAACAGCGCAGAAAATGCTCCGCCAATTTATGGAGCAAGCAGGAATGCGTCGAGTCTTATCTCGCCCCACAGTGGTGGTTGCTGTTCCACCAGTAGTGACATCAGTTGAACATCGTGCCATTAAAGATGCTGCTTACGCAGCAGGTGCTCGCAAGGTCTACATCATGGAAGAGCCAATGGCCGCTGCGATAGGCGCAGGGCTTCCCGTCCAAGAACCAATGGGGTCGATGATTGTTGATATTGGCGGTGGAACGACGGATGTGGCTGTAATTTCACTTGGCGGAATAGTAACTTCTCGATCTATCCGAATTGGCGGTGATGCAATCGATGCATCAATCGTTTCCTATATCAAAAATCATTATTCACTTCTTATTGGAGAGCGCACTGCCGAAGAATTAAAGATGGCTATTGGGTCGGCATTTCGGACTCCGGCTGAGACTGATGCACGAATTCGAGGTCGCGATTTAGTCTCTGGCCTGCCTAAAGATTTAATGGTGAGCGCTAAAGAAATTCGTGATGCGATTGAAGATCAAATATCTAAAATTGTTGGTGCGATCAAAGCTACTTTGGATGAAACTCCTCCAGACTTGGTCGCTGATCTTTCGCGAAATGGAATCATGCTTGCCGGTGGAGGAGCGCTATTACATGGTCTCTCTGAACGATTGCGTCATGAGACAGGGATGCCCGTCGCTGTGGCCGAAGATCCACTGTATGCAGTGGTCAATGGAGCCGGTCGCTGTGTGGAGAATTTGGAATTATTAAAGCGAATTCTTGTTGCCGAATCTAAGTAATTAATTAATAGGCCACTTCACCGGGACTGGGAATTTAGGGCTACGTCCATCACCAGATGATCGGCCGCGAATACGCCGCCACGCCCAGGGAATAACAAAGGTAATTAGCCAACGTAGACCTTCATAGCGCTTACGCAACCAGCTCTTTTTCTTAGCTGCCGGCAATGGGATTCTCCACGCTGGATCAAAAGGTAGATCAAATAGTTCTTGAAGCGCATTGGCCATTCTGATGTGGCCCTCTTTATTGAGGTGCAGGCGATCGACGGCAAGAAAGCGACGATCGGCAAGCCATGGCGCCATCTGCGCTTCGATCAATATTGCACCGAACTCTTTTGCAACTGCTCGCACATTGACATTGAAATCAGAGAAGCGAGCAGTCCAGAGATCAGCTGTTTTGCCTTTCCCATCAACGGCTTCAATAACAGTGAAAACTGCAACTGTTGCGCCAGTTGCCGTCAAGGTTTGAACTGCTTGGCGGTATTGAGCTAAAGCTACTTCTGATTTGTAGTTAGGACGAAGCACATCGTTAGCGCCGGCGTGAAAGGTAATGAGGGTCTCCGGACCAGTCACATATTGGGCAACCAGTGGAATCTGATCATCCATTACTTGTTTAATTAATTTTCCGCGCACTGCAAGATTCGCATAGGTAAATCCAGAAGTTTGCGATGCCATGACATCGGCTAAGCGATCGGCCCAGCCCCGGTATTCACTACCTACGAACTCATCACACATTCCTTCGGTAAAAGAATCACCGAGTGCGATATATCGATTGTAGGTAGCCATAGTGATTTTACTCCGCAGCTAGTGCGCGCTTCTCTGAAATCCAATAGAGCGAGATTGCAGTTGCGACACTGGCGTTAAGTGATTCAACATCGGATTGCATGGGGATAGAAAGAATGAGATCACACTTCTCACGAGCTAGCCGCGAGATACCTTTTCCTTCGCTACCCACGATGAGATAAACCGGCTCTTCAGCCAAAGTAAATCCTGGAAGTGATTGATCGCCATCGGCATCTAGGCCCACTACGAAGTACCCAGCTTTCTTAGCATCCTCAATCGAACGAACCAAGTTGGTGACCTGTGAGATTGGTAGTCGAGCTGCTGCGCCTGCGGATGATTTCCAGGCAGATCCGGTCATCGCAGCGTTGCGACGTTCTGGAATAACAACTCCATCTGCACCAAAGGCAGCAGCAGAACGAACAATTGCTCCGAGGTTATGTGGGTCAGTGACTCCATCGAGTCCAATGATTAGCCCTGGTGATTTAGCAGCTGAAAGCATTGCAGCGAAATCCTTATAACCAAATGGCTTAATTATCAGTGCGATACCTTGGTGGGTAGTAGTACCAGTAACGCCATCGAGCGCTCCGCGCGGAACTTCCTTAATGACTAGGTCTTGATTCTTGGCTAGACGTAGCGCTTCTGTCATGCGCTCATCGATTTCGGCCCGCTCTGCAATTAATAATTCCTTCGCAGGAATTTTTGCACGCAGCGCTTCAACAACTGAGTTACGTCCTGCTACCGCATCAGAGCTGGCGCGAGTCTCCATCCGTGATTCTGGGCGACGACCTCGATTGGCCCCTGCGCCTGCTGGACGTGCTGGACGGCTTTGGGCCGCTGCTTCTGCTTCTCGACGTTTTCTTCCTGGACGCATTACTTACTCGTTTCGTTAGCAACAGTCCATCGTGGGCCATCGGCAGTGTCTTCAATTGAAATTCCTAGTGCAGCTAGCTGATCGCGAATCGCATCGCTAGCGGCAAAATCTTTCCGAGCGCGAGCAGCAGTGCGTTGCTCTAGCGCCAGACCAATTAACCCATCGAGTACATCGCTGGTTATCCCACCAGAAGTAGCAAATGCAAGATCTTCCGGATCGCACCCAAGGACGGCTAGTGCGCCACGAACATCTGATGCTGCTTGGGAGAGAGTCTTTAAATCCTTATTGGTGATGGCGTTGTTGCCATCTTTGACCCACTCGGAGATCAGAGCAAGTGATTGTGGGACAGCGAGATCATCATTCATCGCCTTTGCAAAGGCGGGATTAATAGATGTGGCAATATCAAAACCAAGGAGCGAACGAGCGCGGCCAAGGAATGCTTCGATCCGGCGGAAGTTAATGGATGACTCTTCCAGCGCTTCGAAGGAGAACTCCAGCATCGAGCGATAGTGGGCGCTTCCTAAATACCAACGCAATTCAATTCCGCGAACTCGCTTAAGTAGTTCTTGCACCTGCAATGAATTGCCGAGTGACTTCGACATTTTCTCGCCCGATGTAGTGACCCATGCATTGTGCATCCAAATATTTGCAAAGCCCCAACCGGCGGCCTCTGATTGGGCAATTTCGTTTTCGTGATGGGGGAAAATTAAATCAAGACCACCACCGTGAATATCAAATGATTCACCGAGGTAGGCCTGAGCCATTGCCGAGCACTCAAGGTGCCATCCTGGGCGACCCGCTCCCCACGGAGTTGGCCATGAAGGATCGCCAGCTTTCGCGGCTTTCCATAATGCAAAGTCACGTGGATCGCGCTTGTGGGTCAGATCGGCATCATCGGCAGATTGGAGATCATCCAGCTTCTGATTAGAAAGAGTGAGATATGACTTTAATTTGCGGACTTCTAAATAAACATCACCATTGCCCGGTGCATATGCAGCGCCGTTCTCGATGAGAATCTGCATAAGTTGAATCATCTGAGTGACATGGCCAGTAGCACGGGGCTCGTATGTCGGCGGTAGAACATTGAGGGCGGCATAAGCATCACTAAAAGCGCGCTCATATTTCATTGCAACTGCCCACCATGGAATTTCTTCGTGGACTGCTTTGTGCAAAATCTTGTCATCGATATCTGTCACGTTTCGAATAAAGGTGACATCAAAGCCAGAAACACTTAACCATCGACGAAGAATGTCGAAGTTAACGCCACTTCGGATATGGCCGATATGTGGCGGTGCTTGAACGGTTGCACCACAAAGATAAATGCCGACTTTGCCTGGAACCAATGGCTTGAACGCTGAGATCTTACGATCTGCAGTGTTGTAGAGGCTTAGGTTTGAGGACATAGGGAGAATCTTATCTTTACTTAAATTAACGCTTAACCACGAGCGCGCTAGCAATTGCCGAAATTCCCTTACCTTCGCCAGTAAATCCAAGGCCATCAGTAGTTGTGGCAGATACTGATACCGATACGCCACCTAAAGCAGAAGAGAGCGCAGCTATAGCCTCAGAGCGACGTGGCCCAATCTTTGGTTTATTACCAACAATTTGAACAGAAACATTTTGGATTTCATAACCAGCAGTGCTCACACGATGGAGCGTCTCTTTCAATAACTTTTCACCAGCTGCATTTGCATACTCTGGCTCTGATTCTCCGAAATTGGAACCTAAATCACCGAGACTGCATGCCGCAAGAAGTGCATCGCAGATTGCATGTGCTGCAACATCGCCATCGCTATGTCCATCAACTCCCACAACACCTGGCCAATGCAGACCAGCGAGCCACAATGGTCGTAGCTCATCTGTAGAAAATGCATGTGAATCGGTGCCAATGCCCACGCGAATATCGGATGATGAATCTGGAAGTAGGAGACGGTGAGCTTTTGCTAAATCATCTTTCGTTGTGATTTTAAATGCGCGCTCTTCACCAGCAATTACTTTTACATTCCCACCGATCGATTCAATGAGGGCGGCATCATCGGTAGCTTCAATTCCGGCTTGATGCGCTCTCATCAGCGCGGTCTTGTCGAAACCTTGTGGCGTCTGCACTGCGCGAAGATGCGCGCGATCAGGTGTATTTGTGACGTAACCCTGATGATCGACAGTCTTAACAGTATCGACTACGGCCAGTCCAGGAATTACTGCGAGCTCACCAGCGGCGAGTTCTGCGATTACCCGTGAGGCCAAATCGGTTGAAGCTAATGAACGGGCAGCGTCGTGAACAAGAACAAATTCAATTTCGTCATTAATTTTGGCAAGTGCAGCTTTTACCGATTGGGTGCGAGTAGCTCCGCCCGTAACAACATCAACAGTCTCGCCAAAGAGTGCGGAAAATTGAGATTCATAACCACTTGGAGCAGCAATAATGATTTGAGTGGCGATGGGTGCCAGGTTTGCTACAGCGTGTTCGACCAAAGTACGACCGACTAGCTGCACGAGTGCTTTGGGGATTGTGGCGCCAAGTCGCTCGCCACTGCCTGCCGCAGGAATGATAACTGCGGTCTTATTAATCATTTTTTACTTCATCTCGATTCAACTAAGAACCGATTAGGAAGCGAGAACCTCGTCAAGCATGACGCCGGCAGCTGTCTCATCTGTGCGCTCGGCAAGTGCGAGCTCTGAGACCAAGATCTGCTTCGCCTTTGCAAGCATGCGCTTTTCGCCAGCTGAGAGACCACGATCAAGATCGCGGCGATAGAGATCGCGTACAACTTCAGCAACTTTGATGACATCGCCAGAAGCGAGCTTCTCAACATTTGCCTTGTAGCGACGAGACCAGTTGGTTGGCTCTTCGGTATATGGCTGACGGAGTACGTTAAATACGCGGTCAAGACCAGCGCTATCAACGACGTCACGGACGCCAACAAGATCGATATTTTCAGCAGGAACTCGAACTGTGAGATCGCCTTGCTTCACATTGAGAACTAGATAGATTTTTTCTTCGCCTTTAATGGTCCGGGTCTCAATAGCTTCAATGAGAGCCGCTCCGTGATGAGGATATACAACGGTTTCGCCGACCTTAAATGACATCAATGTGGCCTTTCGATAGGAGCTAAGGATACCATTCATCCATGCCATCAAAAAATCGAAAAAACCCTTATTTCATGCCTACTTTGGCCATTATTTTTTCCTCATTGCTCTTGACAAGTTGCTCAACCGGTAAGGACGCCCCGACTTCGCAGATCAAGCAAGTTACCGATGGTGTCGAAAAAGATTCTGGTTCAGTTGCAATTCGTGGACTATTGCTAGTTTCGCAACCAGATGGCTCCGCAGTATTAGTAGGCACCATTGTTAATTCTGCGGCAGATGCAGATTCCATCGTAAGCATCGCTGTCGGTGGCGTTGCCGCTCCTATAACTGGCGCCCCGCTCCCATTAGCCCAAAACGCACCAGTAATTTTCGGTGGCGATTCTGCTAATGCTTCATCCATCATTGCCGGAGTTAATAAAGTGGCGGGTCAGCGAGTTCCAGTTGAAATTACTTTTGGTAAAGCAGCACCAGTAAAGCTCGATGCACTTGTTGTCGAGCAGTCAGGTGTTTACGCTGGGATCACTAAATAAAATTTAGTTCTCGAATTTATAACCAAGGCCTCGCACAGTCTGGATAAAAACCGGATTGGCGGGGTCTTTTTCAATCTTTGCGCGAAGGCGCTTGACGTGAACATCCAGCGTCTTGGTATCACCGAAGTAATCGCTGCCCCAGACGCGGTCGATGAGCTGGGTGCGAGTAAGCACGCGACCTGAATTACGCATTAGGAACTCAAGGAGCTCAAACTCTTTCAGTGGGAATGCCACAGATTCATTATTAATCGTCACAATATGGCGCTCAACATCGAGGCGAACTGGCCCGGCCTCGAGAATTCCGTCAAATACTTCTTCGGTTGCCTCACCACGACGGCGAAGTACTGCGCGTATGCGAGCTACTAATTCACGAGAAGAATATGGCTTGGTGACGTAATCATCGGCGCCGAGTTCAAGTCCCACGACTTTATCGACTTCCGAGTCCTTAGCAGTCAGCATGATGATTGGAACATTTGATTTAGCGCGAATCTGACGGCAGACCTCAGTGCCAGATAACCCGGGCAACATCAGGTCGAGCAGAATCAAATCAGCGCCTTGGCGCTCAAAAATCTCTACTGCAGCAGAACCCGTGTCGGCGACGATAACTTCGAAGCCTTCGCGGCCAAGAAGATAGGAAAGGGCATCGGAGAAAGATGCTTCATCTTCTACTGCGAGTATTTTTACCATGTGATTAATTGCCTTCCGATGGTGATTGGGAATCAGAGTGTGGAATTCGGATTGTGAAAGTTGTGCCAGCGTTCTCAACGCTCCAGACCGAGACATCTCCACCATGGTTGGTGATGATGTGTTTAACAATCGATAGCCCAAGTCCAGTTCCACCAGTCACGCGCGAGCGAGCGGGATCGACTCGATAGAAGCGTTCAAATATGCGCTCAAGATCTTTTTCAGGAATACCAATACCTTGGTCAGAGACTGAGAGCTCGCACAATTCGCCACCATCGCGAATGGTTACTGCCACTCGAGTTCCCTCGGGACTGTAGTTAATGGCATTTTCAACCAGATTGTGAATAGCCATGGTGATTTGGATTCGGTCACCTTGAATTAATGAATCGCAATTAGAGTCGAAGATTATTTCAATATTTCTAGCATCAGCACTTAGCCGAACTTGATCAATCGCTTCCTGAGCGCAATCTGCTATCGAAAAGATAGAACCATTTTTTAGCGGATCGTCATCTTGTAATCGAGATAAATTAATAATCTCTTGAACTAAATCTGAGAGTCTTTTTGCTTCAGTTTGCATCCGATTTGCAAATCTAACGACAGCAACGGGGTCATCACTTGCGCCTAAGACAGCTTCAGAGAGAATGGAAAGTGCGCCAATCGGAGTCTTAAGTTCGTGAGAAATATTTGCAACGAAATCTCGGCGAATTGAGTCCAGTCTGCGCATTTCGCTATCATCAAAGATGAGAATTGATACCAGGCCGTCAGATCCAAGCTTTGAAACTTTGACGAAGAGGTCATGCATTCCACTTCCGATAGGTCCTCTCGGTAATTCAAGAGTTGCCTCTTCCGAAACTCCACTGCGACGAACAGCTCGAACAAGCTGCAGTAACGGTTCTGAAATAAGCCGCTGATCGCGCAAAATATTAAAAGTAGATATTCCTTCAGAAATAAAAAGAGCGACATCGCTAGTTGAGATGACCATACTTTCGGCGTCAAAAGCTTCCAATAGGTCTAGTAGCTCCGGGCTGATGAGCGGTCTCTGCGCAAGAGTTTTCGGCGTTTCCGCAGATCTCTTAAAGAGTGACATAACCCAATCGTAGGAGTCTGTTCAAAGAGTCACTACCGAATAGCCCTATTAGGCCAGAAAATCCCAAATCTTCGCTATTTGTTTAAGACCTGTTCATTCTTCTCACCTTTACGCCCCGTCAGACCCATTAAACTTTGGGGTATGCGCGACGCCTTTCACGAAGAATTAGATGGTATTAGCCAGAGCCTGCTTCAGATGGCTTCACTGGTTAAGACTGCAATGGAGCGCGCAACCACAGCACTCTTGACTCCCGATCTCACTTTGGCTGAGACCGTAATCTCGGATGACTCCGTGATCGACAGCATCCAGCACGACCTCGATGCTCGCACAATAAATTTGATGGCCCGCCAACAACCGGTTGCCTCTGACCTACGAACACTTGTTACCTCCCTTCGCATGAGCGCAGATCTTGAGCGTATGGGTGACCTCGCTCACCACATCGCAAAGCAAGCACGGATGCGTTATCCCAATATTGCAGTACCTGCTGAACTCGTTCCCATTATTACTGATATGGGCCGCGTCGCTTCTCAACTCATTGAAAAATTATCTGTAGTCATGGAACACCGTGACATCGTTCGCGCCCTTGAAATTGAGAGCGATGATGACGAGATGGATAAATTGCACCGTACTTTAATTTCGACTCTACTTGATGATAATTGGGCTCATGGAATTGAAGCTGCAATCGATATGACACTTCTCGGTCGTTACTACGAGCGTTGTGCAGACCACGCAGTATCGATCTCTCGCCGCGTCTACTTCTTAGTGACAGGCGAATACGCTAAATCTGCTGAGTAAGTTTTACTTCTTACCTTGATTTGCAACAGCTTCGATTGCTGCCTTTGCGGCAGCTGGATCTAAATACTCGCCGCCTTTAACGAGTGGCTTGAGATTTGCATCCAATGTGTAGAGAAGTGGAATACCTGTCGGAACATTAAGTCCCGCAATATCGGCATCGGATATTCCATCAAGGTGCTTTACAAGTGCGCGTAATGAATTGCCGTGTGCAGTGACGAGAACAGTCTGGTTAGCTTTGAGATCAGGAACAATCGCTTCATCCCAATATGGAATCATGCGAGTAATAACATCCTTGAGGCATTCGGTCTTTGGCATTGCCGCACCGAGATCTGCATAACGAGCATCACCAGATTGAGAATATTTATCGGCATCATCAATAGGTGGTGGTGGCACATCAAATGATCGACGCCACAATTGGAATTGTTCTTCGCCATATTGGGCAAGCGTCTCTTTCTTATCTTTGCCTTGGAGCGCGCCATAGTGGCGTTCATTGAGGCGCCACGAACGACGGACCGGAATCCAATGGCGATCAGCGACATCGAGTGCGAGCTGAGAGGTATGGATTGCACGACGCAAAAGTGAAGTATGGACTACATCAGGAAGAAGACCGCGCTCGGTAAGCATCTCGCCACCGCGCTTGGCTTCGGCCTCACCTTTTTCCGAGAGTCGAACATCGACCCATCCCGTAAAGAGATTAAGCGCATTCCATTCGCTCTCGCCATGGCGCAAAAGGATCAGTGAGTAAGTCATGGATCAATCATAAACTAGAAGTGAGTAATTAAATAATGTGTTCAAATGCTTTGAGATTAGCGAGTGATTCTCCGCGAGATACCCGCCAAGCCCATTCGCGGCGAATTGCAGAAGAAAATCCCAATTCAAGTAGCGGATTAAAGGAAGAATCTGAATATTGCAATACTGCGCCAAGGATGCGATCGATCTCTTGATCGCTCACCGCCGTGAGAGGCAAGCGGCCCACTAAATAAATATCACCCAATTCGTTGATGGCATAGGCCACTGCATACATCAAAGCGTTCTTAGTCAACAACCATTCGTGCACAGCAGCAATATTCTCATCGGGCTTGCGAATGACAAATGCGTTAATTGAAAGTGAATGATCGCCAACGATGAGAGCGCAATGGGTCTGCAGTTTTTTCTCGCCAGGAAGTGTGACCATGAAAGTTTTCTCATCGGCTCGCTCGTAATCTATGTCGTGCGAATCAAAGAACTCTTCCAGAACGATCTTAGGATCAAGCACTACTGCGCCACCCAGAGAGTCTTGCCCTTAGGCTTGGAAATTACTTCGTCGTAAACATCAAGTGTGCGACGCGCAGTGCTCTCCCACCCAAAGTGAGAAGCGTGGTCAATTGCACCCAGAGATAAATTAATTCGTCGTTGTGGTTCTGCAAGCAATCGAGAGAGTACGGCGGACCAGGCTTTGGGATCATGGCCATCAACAAGTGAACCTGAAATTCCATCAGCTATAGCGGTACGCAATCCTCCGACTGCGCTTGCTACGACAGGTGTTCCACATGCCTGTGCTTCTAGTGCTACTAATCCAAAGCTTTCAGAATAGGAGGGCACGCACACTAGATCCGATGCGCGATACCAATCCGGTAATTCTTCCCGAGGTGCTGGTGGCATAAAGTGAACGATGTCGGCAATTCCAAGAAACTCGGATAAGCCCTTGAGGCGCATGGGTTCATCAAATGATCCGCCAGAAGCGCCACCCATGATGACCAGCGCGAGTTTTGCCCGAAGGTGTGGTGAATGCGAAACCATTTCTGCAATCGCACGCACTAATACTTCTGGACCTTTGTGAGGTTGAATTCGGCCAACAAAGGTAAGCATGAGTGCATCAGGAGCTATGGACAATTTTTCTCGGGCGGCAGATTTTCCGTGGCCCGGTGTAAAACGTTGAAGATCAACGCCTGGAGTTACCACATGAACATTGTCGGGACAGGCATCGTAAAGAGAAACTAGTGACGCTGCTTCTGCATCAGTATTTGCGATCAGGGCACTAGCGGCTTGCACAACTTGTTCTTCACCGACTGCGCGAGTCAGTGGTTCTGGCTTTTCGCCTTCTGCCAAATTCAGATTTTTTACTTTTGCCATGGTGTGCATGGTGTGCACCAAAGGAATACCAGTGCGTTCTGCAATCATCCAGCCGAGCTGTCCACTAATCCAATAATGCGAGTGAATGATGTCGTAATAGTTTTCGACTTTGCCGTCGTGGAAATGCATAAAAGCCGATGTCAGCGCGCCAATTTGGGAGGGGATCTCCTCTTTCGAGAGTGAGCCAAACGGACCTGCTTCTAAGTGTCGCACCGTCACGCCATCGGCAAGCTTTACCGAATCAGGAAGTCCTGGCTTGTTAGCACGAGTAAAAATGTCTACTTCGACACCTGCTTGTGCCATTTTCAGTGCATTTTCTACAACATAAATATTCATGCCACCAGCGTCACCCGTGCCTGCTTGTTCTAGCGGCGAGGTGTGAACCATCAAGGTGGCGATCCGGCCTTTCATAGCGTGGCCCGAATTCCACCAACGACTTCAGAGCCACCTAATATCTTCACTGATTCATCAGTTGTGTTTACATCCCACTCAGCAAATGCAGCTTGCGCAATTAGTCCGGCGGCGCGCAGCGAACCATCTGAAATTTTCATGACCAAAGTACGTCCATCGCGAAGAGATGACACCAGTACCGCTTCCATTCCATCTTTCATCATGAGGCCAGGAATTGCTTGCATCATGCGAGTATTGAGTCGACCTTCGCCACCGATCATTTCCGGGAATAAGTAGTGTGCGGCAAGGACTTCTTGATGCACAGGATCACTCGAAGTGGTGATCTTGTGGATCGCCCGCGCAAGTCCCATAGTGCTAATTGCAAATAGCGGCGCACCACAACCATCAAATGTCTTATTCGCAACGCTCTCCGATGTGCACGCTTCAATCTCTTTTAATACGGCTTGTTGGAGTGGATGTGACTGCTCTAGATAGGTCTTTGTATCCCAGCCATTAATTGCGCACGTCGCAAGCATTCCGGCATGCTTGCCCGAACAATTCATTGCTAATCGAGTGGGCGCTCTATCTCCCCAAGCTTCGCGCTCGGCAGTACCCAGTGGCTTATCCAACATATTCTGCAAATCAGATTCAGATAAATTGTGGAGTGCAAGAATTTCCAGCACGCCATCTTGGTGGACTTTCGCGCCAGAATGACTAGATGCAACAAGTGCCAACAAACGTGGCTCTAGCTTGAGGCCACTACGTACCATCGCGGATGCTTGGAAAGATTTCACTGTCGACCGTGGGAAGATCGGCATTTCTACTGCGCCTTTGGATTTATAAATAGACCCATCACTGTTAAGCATTACAAGATGGCCAGAGTGAACTGACTCCACAAGTCCATTGCGCACTAGCTCTGCTAATACTTCACCTTGGAAATTACTCATTTGTTTGGCGTTCCAAACTCGACCAAATATGTGATTGTAAGACTTGTCCTTCAGCTGCCATGTCATATGCGCTAAAGAGTTCGCCTTCAACTAGACCGTAGAGGCGCGATCCACCAGTGACAACTTTCGCGCTCGGCGTGGAGTAACCCTGATCCATTACTAATTGAATTTTAGGACCATCGATAACTCCGAGCCATCCTTCGGTAATACCTGTGTTATGGGCGAGAACAACTTCGAGCACGTTATTTGGCTTTGGGCGCCAATAACCAACTTCTGATGCAGCAGGGCGAATGATCTCTCCAGTGCCCGGGGCAATAATCCATGATCGTGAAAAGTAATTAAGAAAGTTTCGTCCGTCGTGATTGAAGGAAACTTCTTGCGCGAATTCGAATGGCTCTGAGCCTGGATATTCTCCGCGACCTTTGCCTCGCCAAGTTCCGACAATCCATGCCAATGGATAGAGATCTTCGTGGAGACCTTCGGGGATAGTGAAAACCATTTATTCACTCCAATTGCGACGCATACCTGCAACCCCTTTGAGGAGGAGGTAGATTCCAATGAGAAATGCGGAGGCGATTAATAAATAGGTTGTGAGCGCTTCCATGCGTAAAGGGTATCGTGAGCCTTGTGAGTAAGAAACTTGTCATCAAAGTAGCAAGCGCGCAGAGCGATGCCGAGCGCTGTGCTCAGGCATTTACGGTCGCCGCCACCGCGATCGCATCTGGCCTAGACGTCTCTCTCTGGCTGACTGGTGAGGCTTCTTGGTTTGCAGTGCCTGGCAAAGCCGAAGAATTCGTCTTGGAACATTCTGCAAATCTGGCCGAAATGCGTGATGCAATTCTTGCGGGCGGATCAATTACTTTGTGCACTCAATGTGCCAAGCGACGTGACATTAAAGAATCGGATTTAATTCCTGGAGTCCACATAGCTGGTGCTGCTTCCTTCGTGGAAGAAATTGCGGGCGATAACGTACAAGCACTTATCTATTAAACCAGCGCTTCTTGAGTCGCGCTGACTCCCACTGAATCCAAGACCGCATCAACCGGAACAGTACGCTTTATGAGCGCCAAGGCAATTGGCCCTAATTCATGGTGCCGCGCAACGGAACCAATAGTGCCCACAACTTTTCCATCCAAAGTTATTTCATCGCCGTGGTTGGGCATGGTCACAACAGATCCATCGAGATTAAGAAGCACCAGTCGACGAGGTGGAGCGCCAAGGTTAAAAACTTTGGCAACAGTCTCTTGGCCGCGATAACAGCCTTTGTTCATGTGAACCGCTTTGTTTAATACACCAATCTCATTCGGAATTGTTTTGTAATCAATATCCATCAAAAGTCGTGGTCTCCCGGCGGCAACTCGTTCTGCTTCCAGCGCCCAAGTTCCGATCTGCATATTGGATTGCTTAAATGCGGCAATGACATCTGCAACTTCGTTCTGAGGAACAATTGCAAAGGGCCCACCAAATTGGTCTGGTAATCCTGGCGCGCGAAGCAGCGAGTAATTTCCGCGCTCATCTTTTACTTCAACGCGAAGCATGAATTTCATTTTTTCTAGATACGCAAGAAGTGGTTCGACTCGCTGCGCTTCGGTATGAATAAAAGTTGTGGTGCCATCATCGACGAGATAGAGCTGGTCTTCGATTCGACCATTGGGATCGAGAATGAGCGCATCGATCCATTGACCAGGTGTGAGCTTCTCTAAATGCTGGGTAGTAAGTGCATGCAACCAGGTCAGGCGATCTGCGCCAGTAATTGAAATGATTCCGCGGTGCGATAAATCTGCCCATGCTGTGCCGCTAAAGAGTGCACGTTGTTCGTGATTAGGTTGGGCAAAGTGCCAGATAGCGCCCTTGTCCGGGCCCTCTTCCACTATCACTGCACTCATGTGATGAGTTTAGGGCTTGATAAAGCAACTTTCGCAGCGACCGGCAATTGCCAAGTGGGCGACATCGGTATGAAAGCCGTAATCATCGAGCATGGATTGCGTCAGGGGCGCTGTGGCTTCAATTGGGACTTCGATGATGGTGCCGCAATGTTCGCAAATGAGATGGGCATGAATATCTTCAGTGGCTGCGGAGTAGCGAACTCCACCATGACCTAAATGTGAGTGCTGAACAAAGCCAACGTTCTCGAGTGTTTCTAGGTTGCGATAAACAGTTGAGAGGTTGATGCCGGGATGGGTTTCGCGAACTTTCTCAGCGACTTCATCGGGAGTGGCATGTCCGAGTGCGCGAACTGCAGCAAGTACGAGTTCACGTTGTGGAGTAAGGCGTAGCCCTTTATCGCGGAGTTCGTGTTTTTCAGCCATGCGGTAAGTCTAGCGAGCCTTATGGGTGAGGCGTGAAATCAGGAGGTAGATCTCGCATCCCAAGCAGTAATTAAAGGCGGCGTTGAGAAATGAGGCAGCTAAGCAGAAGGCAACTGCGACTGCAAATACAGTGGTGGCACCAGCAAGGCCAGCAATAAATGCAGTGAGGGCAAAGGCCAATCCGACAACTTGCGCAAAACGTGGTGGGCGGGCATCTTCAGTAGGAACATCACCTGAGAGGCGTGGCTTCACAAATTTCTTAAAGAACAGACCATAAGGTCCACGCGCTGGACCAAATCCTACAGCGAGTGCAAATACTGCAAGCTGAAGACCAATCACAAAAGTTGATGAAGTGAGAAGTGCAATCGCTAACACAACTGTGGTGATGAGTGCGCCAAATCGTGGACCGCGCGCATCAATCAATTGAATATCTTTATCAGCAGAGATGCTGGTTGCAGAAAGTGTTGTCATGACCAAATCGTAAGTAACGATAAAGAAAAAACCTAAAGGCTAATTATTTGCAATTAAGAAAGTGATGCAATTACATCAAGAACTTGCTGGCGCTTTGGAGCACCAACTGCGCGACCAACTTCATGACCATCTTTATTTAAAATAACTGTGGTCGGAGTGGATCGAATATCTAATCGACGCACGAGTTCGAGATGGCTTTCGGCATCAACATCGACGTGGACGACATCTGGCAGATCGGCAGTGATATCGGTCAGCAGCGCCCGAGTGGCGCGGCAGGGGGTGCAGAATGCCGAGGAGAACTGGACCAGGGTCAGCTTGGAACCGAAGGCGTTCTCGATCTCTTCCGGAGTCACAAGTGGGGCGATAGCTTGATTTACGCCTGTGTGAGCGGCTTTAAATTTGCCACGGCTGCTGCGATGCCAGATCCCATAGATCGATGCGAGCCCTAGCGTGGCAGCCAGCAAGACGATGTTTGGGCTAGTGATCTTCACGCGAGTATCCTTCCATGCGTGGCGAGAATCCTCCTACTGACAAACACACTTGGCGCAAGCGCCGAAGTGTTACCAAGTCTGGGATTGCTCCAACACCAAGTCCGCATTTTGCCGGCCGAAGCATCTGTGCTCGTCGATGTTCCCGAAGTTGATTGTTTATTCCTAGATGCCCGGCGCGATCTTCCTGCAGCAAAGTCATTGGCCAAGCTTCTGACATCTACCGGAATGAATTGCCCCATCATTGTTATTGCCACTGAAGGCGCGCTTTCTGCCATGAACGCTGATTGGGGATTTGATGATGTCATCCTCGATACCGCAGGACCAGCAGAAGTTGAGGCACGTATTCGCCTAGCAATCGGTCGAATCGAAGCTGATCGCTTTGCATCCGATCCATCTGCCCGCGAAATTCGTACTGGTGAAATTGTGATTGATGAAACCTCTTACACCGCAAAGATCAAAGGCCGCTCACTGGATCTAACTTTCAAAGAGTTTGAGCTCATTAAATATTTAGCACAACACCCAGGCCGAGTCTTTACCCGTGCGCAATTGCTGCAAGAGATCTGGGGCTATGACTACTTCGGTGGAACTCGTACTGTCGATGTGCATATTCGTCGTTTGCGTTCAAAGCTAGGTCCAGAGTTTGAAGCCATTATTGGAACGGTTCGTAACGTGGGATATCGCTTCACACTTCCTACTGGTGGCAAAGAAAATTCCATTAACGAATTGATTTAAGTGCGCACCATCCTCAAGCTTCACCGATCGCTCCTCGACCCAATTCCACCAACACCAAGTGATTGTGTGATCCAAACCTTTCAGCCAGGGCGAGATAAATCCGAATGGCTTGTACTCAACAATAAGATTTTTACCCATCATCCCGATCAAGGCAATTGGGATATGAAAGATCTCGAGAACCGAATGGCTGAGCCTTGGTTTGATCCCGAAGGATTTTTCTTGGCGATCGAAGATAAAAAGATCGTCGGATTTTGTTGGACCAAGATCCATCACGATTTCACCAATCAAGATCCGGTCGGTGAGATTTATGTTTTAGGTGTTGATCCCCAAGCACATGGCAAAGGGCTTGGTCGCGCACTTACATTAGCCGGCATGCACTATTTAGTGGGCAAAGGGCTCAAGCAATCAATGTTGTACGTCGATGCGGATAACGAGGCCGGGAAAGCGCTTTACGCCTCTTTAGGATTTAATTAATCAGGATTGCACTAATTCAGCACACATTGCACGGAATGCCTTCGTATGCGCATCAACATCAGCCATCGAAGTATCAGGTGACATCAAGGCCATATTGTGGAATGGCGTAATTAAGAAGCCATCATTGAGCATACGTAAGTGAATATATTGCTCAAGTTCAAAGTCGCCAGCATCGGCCGCTTCTTTACCGGTCTTTGGAGCTGTGGCTTGGAAGAGGTATTCACCACGCGCACCGAGACGCGAGCAATGCCATGGCAGATTAAATTCCTTGATCGCAGCATCCACGCCATCGCACCAGGCGGAGCCCAGTGGAACCATCTTTGCGAAAGCAGCATCAGTTAATACTTTGGTGAGCGTTGCGCGCATAGCAGCCAAGCTCAATGCATTGCCAGCAAGGGTCGAACCAATTCCGCCGGTATCGATGATTTCGCGCGAAGTCATCTCTTTGATGCGAGCCGCGACATCGTGGCTCATTCCAAATGTTCCAGTTGGAAGTCCGCCAGCGATTGCTTTGCCGATCGTCAAAATATCTGGCGTAAGTCCGTACATAGCAGTCATGCCGCCAGCACCGACCGAGATCGTATGAGTCTCATCGATGATCCAGATGGTGCCGTACTTCTTTGCTAATTCACCCACTGCTTGGAGATATCCATCATCAGGCAGAACGATGCCGATATTTGTCATCGCCGGTTCCATCAAAATCGCAGCGACATCACCATGAGCAAGTGCTGCTTCCATCGCAGCTAAATTATTAAATTCCACCACACGAGTGGTCTGCGCTAAATCGACCGGTGCGCCGAGATTGCCCTCGCGCTTTACTGTTTTGCCATCGGCATCTAGCGTCGCAAATGTTTCATCGACCGATCCGTGATAACACTTATCGATCACAATTACTTTGGAGCGGCCGGTAATCAATCGGGCATAGCGAATTGAGTGGCGATTAGCATCGGTTGCGGTCACCGTAAATTGCCAGAGCGGCAGACCGAAGCGACGTGATAATTCTGAGGCCACTGTCACTGCATCTTCCGTGGGAAGCATCGCAGTAAAGCCACGCTTCATCTGATCGTTGATGGCATCCACTGTTGCAGCCGGTGAATGTCCGGTCATAGATCCGGTATCACCCAGACAAAAATCTACATATTCAATTCCATCAACATCAGTGAAGTGTGCGCCTTGTGCTGACTCCACGAAGATTGGATATTTGCCGGGCCACTTAGTCATCCAAGACATCGGTACGCCACCAGGCATAACTTTCTTGGCTTGCTCAAAGAGCGCGCCGGATTTGGGATGGAGCGCAAGGAAACGTTCTTCCTCGATCGCAATGAGATTCTTTAAATGGTCGTTATTAATCACGAGCCGATTTTAATCCTCAGAGAATGTAAATAGCGCCTCGAGATAGTGATCTCCGACAATTCCCATTTCAGCGGCGTTAGGTGGCGCAGTCTGAGGCTCAATACAAACACCATCGGAGTCCTCGGTATAGACAACCCAGTATTCGGAATCAGATTCCACAGTCAGACGCGCTGCGCCCTCCCAAGTCACTGAAGGAACTCCCTTTACGCCAACGAAGGTGTCATCCCATGGCTCTGGTCTAAAAGGTTGAAGGATATTTTCTGGAACTTTCTCATCATCGCGCTTAAACATTTGTGCTGCTTCGAAGTGAACTTCAGCTTCGCCACCACGCGATAGTTCGCGGGGGAACCACGGATGGAATCCCAGCCACGCAGGCAAGTCACAACCGTTTGCTTCGTATTCCAAAATCCAACGAACGGCATCATCCAAAATCTCAATGCGTTGTTCGACCACTGCATTGTTATAAGGAGCAGGGAGTTCTAATCGTGCGCGACCTTGGCCAATATCTTGCCAAGAAGATGTCATTCCAAATCCGTGGATTGCATGCGGCGCAGCCCAAGTAGTGGGAAGCGTGTGCTCGACGCCCGATGAATCTTTAATCACTCCATCGCGAATTCGACCAGCCCATGGCACCATCGCATACCAACCCCATGACAACGGTGTACCACGAAAGGGAACCGCGAATTCAAGATCACGCCACTGCAGTGAAGCGATACGCGCACCTTGATCGAGATCGATCGCAATGGAAATTTCGGAGCCGTCGATGTGTTGCATATTAAGCCTCTAACTCTGCCTTTGTAGGCGGATTCGCCCCTGCGCGAGAACAAGTGATTGCTGCGGCTTTTGCAGCTCGTGCCAAGACTTCAACCAACACATCACCAGTGAGTGATGCCAGACCTCGTTCGATAATTGCCTCGACCACAATCGCACCGACGGTATCTCCAGCACCGACTGTGTCTGCCACAGTGATCTTCACACCAGGTACAGAGACAACACCATCAGCAGTAACACCAACAAGTCCGTCAGCACCCTTGGTAATCACGACCAGCGCGCAACCATCAGCAATCCATTCTTTTGCAATATCTAATTCGTTGCGATCGGGATACAACCAAGCCAAGTCATCATCGCTAACTTTGATGACTGATGAGATTGCCGCCCACTTAGCAACTGCGGCTTGATAGAGATCGCGATCTCCCACAACCGATGATCGAACATTGGGATCAAAGACAATTGGTGCGACATCGGCAACTTTTGAAGCCCATTCGTGCAAGATGGTGGCGCCGGGTTCAACCAAAATTACGAGTGTGCCAATATGTAATGCCGCTGGCTTAATGGCCAATGGATCCGGTAACCAATCGTGTGAGAAATCAAAGGTCGCTGTTCCGTCAATGGTAAAGATGTAGGAGGCAGAACCATTGGCATCAAGTGAAACATCTGCAGTACATGTGCCTTTGTCAGAGAACTTTGCGTAATCCAATTTGACGCCATCGGCCAATAACTCAGCTTTGGCTTTCTGGCCGTAAGCATCTGTAGAAATGCCATCGATGAAGTGGGAATCAAAGCCGAGTCGAGCCAGCGCTTTCGCGGTATTGGCTGGGCCACCACCGACGATTGCCGCCTTGGTATCACTGCCCTTTTGCGGAATGAGATCGATGAGAACTTCGCCGCAGACCCATATTTCTTTGCTCGAGCTCATGCCCGAACGATACTAGTGCGAACTAGTTGTTCGGCGCAGGGCTGGGAGCAGCACCTGGTGCACCGGCTCGACCACCTGGAAACCCACCAGGCGCACCACCAATCTTTGTAAAACATTTCTGCATTGCATCAGCAACTTTTGGATCGGTGCGATCTGGGCGTGCACCGTCAGCAATAACTACACCTTCGGCTTTGAGACATGCAGTGAACTCTGGACTATTAAATCCGCCACGACCTCCGCCCCCGCCTGGGGCGCCTCCATTTGCGGCACCACCATTTGCTGTCCCGCTATTGCCACCACCAACAGAAGGCTTAGTGGTCGCTTGAGATCCCTTTTTTGTTGTCGTAGGAATTGTTGGTGTTCCACTGGTTGCTCCAGGAGCACCCGGTGCGCCGCCACCAAATCCACCAGTCACTGCGCGAACAGTAATTGTGTCTCCGACTTTAAATGTTGGACTGTCAGGAAGAGTGATCTCCACTTTGTTTCCGGTCACTTTGGAAACCGTGCCTGGTGTGCCGCGATTAAATCCACCGCCGCCACCTCCACCAGTAGCACCAAAACTTGGAAGTGCGCCAGCTCCACCACCGCGATTTCCAAAACTTGCACGTAGACCTAGCGCACCATTCGCGGATACTCCAGTCGATGATGCACTTCGATGTCCGTACCAAGCTCCTAGTGAAAGTGTTCCGACGAGCAGCACCAAAACCATTAGGAACTTCGTGAACTTATTAGTCCATTGAAAATTACCTTGCGCAAGTTGTTCTTGTAGGTGATCTTCGTCAGGAGCTGCGAATAGATCAAATGATTGTGGTGGCTTATTCATGACGTAGCGCCTCGATTGGTCGTAGTGATGCTGCTCTGCTTGCTGGATAACCGCCGAAGAAGAGTCCGATGAGAACGCTTACTCCGAAAGCTAAAAATACGGATGCGGGAACGATGACGGGTTTGACACCGATGATGGTGAATTGCGAACCTATAAATCCACCGGCCACTCCCATGAGGCCGCCGACGAGCGACAATATCGTCGCCTCAATCAGGAATTGCGTGAGGATTGCGCCCTTGGGTGCGCCAATCGCCTTTCGAATTCCAATTTCGCGAGTTCGCTCAATAACAGTTACCAACATGATGTTGGTGATTCCGATGCCACCCACGAGAAGTGAGATAGCTGCGACAGCGCCCAAGAGCACTGTAAAGACTTGGGAATTCGATGATGATGTAGCAAGTAGTGAGGCCTGATTGAAGAGTCGGTAATCACGACTGTTCGCATTCTTTACTTTATGCCGAGCATCAAGAATTGTTTGGATCTCAGTTTGTGCTAAATCAGTAGTGGTGGAGGAAGTCGCCTCAACAATGATGGAGGAGAGAGCTTGATATCCGGTTAGCGAATTTTCAACGGCAGTAATGGGTGCGAGGAATAGCGAATCCCCATCTTGGAATCCTTGCGATCCCTTGGCTTCGGTAATTCCGATAACGGTAAAGGGAATGCCGCCACATCGAATCGTTTGATTCAATGGATTATCTGTACCGAAGAGTTCGGTTGCCGTTGTTTGTCCGATGACAGCCACCCGACGACTTTGATTGACATCCTCAGTTGTGAAGTAAGTGCCTTTAGATACTTTGGCATTTGATGCTTCAAAGTACGAGGGCCAAGTGCCTGAGAAAGTGGATGGCGTGGAAGTGCTGGTGCTGAAAGAGCAGACAGTGTTATTTGAATTCGCAATAGGTGCTGCCTGCTTCACATGTGGTGCTTGCTTGGGATCTGAGAGCGCCACTGCATCCAAAATAGTAAGTGGCTTTACATTGGCAGTCGAAGCACGTGCCCGCTGACCTCCGAATCCACCTGCGTTAGACCTCACTTGAATCGAGTTGGTTCCGAGGCGATCAAGGCTGCTCTGAATCGATTTAGCTGATCCATTGCCAACTGCGATCAAAATAATTACCGAGGAAACACCAATCATGATGCCCAGTGTTGTCAGCGCGGTACGAAGACGATTGATAGAAAGCCCGCGAAATGCGAAGCGGATGATTTCGAGAATACTCATGTTCGGGCACCTGCTCGTCGATCATTCATGGTGTCACTTACGACTTTTCCATCGCGCATTCGGATTACTCGCTTGGCACGATCTGCCACATCAGCTTCGTGGGTGATCACAATGACGGTACGACCTGCGGCATTTATTTGATCGAAGAGATCAAGGAGATCGTGGGTGGATTTGGAGTCGAGTGCGCCCGTGGGTTCATCGGCCAAAAGCAATGCAGGACGTGTAGCCAAAGCTCGTGCTACGGCTACACGCTGTTGCTGTCCCCCGGATAACTCTGTTGGTTCGTGATCTACTCGATCAGAAAGTCCTACGACTTCAAGTGCTTTCAGAGCGCGCATTTTTCGCTCGGCAGATTTAATACCTTGGTAGGCCATGGGAAGCTCCACATTCGCTAGCGCGGTCGTGCGTGGAATGAGATTGAAGGATTGAAAAATAAATCCGATCTTGCGCCCCCGCACAATTGAAAGTGCATTCTCATCCATTGATGAAATCTCAATTCCATCCAAGAAATATTTTCCGGATGTCATATTGTCGAGCGCACCCATGATGTTCATGAGCGTGGATTTTCCGGAGCCGGAAGGTCCCATGATCGCCACGTATTCACCGGATTTAATTTGGAGGTCAACTCCATCCAGTGCATAGATTGATGCTTGCCCAGTGCCGTATTTTTTAACGGCGCCGCGAACATCAATAACTAAATGATCGCTCATGTACTAGTTACCAAACCCACCGCGTCCGCCGCCGCCACCTGGATTACCAAGACCAGCGCCACCAACTGTTGATGGCAAGCCGGCATTAGGGAATCCATTGGAGTTGGTGGAAGAAGCTGCTGTGCGGATTGCTAACTTCGCACCGGCTTTAACGCCAGAAACAATTTGAATAGATGAATCACCTTGTAATCCGATAACGACTGGGGTCGGAGTGGTGATCACTTTGCCACCCTTTGTCGTCACAACATTTACGGTTGCTGATGTGCCGCGAACAGTAAATGCTTGCGATGATGCTTGAAGGACGTTGAGCGCCGCACCCGTGGTCACCGATGCAGTGGCAGTCATTCCTGGCTTAAGACCTGGGATAGATCCTGCGATATCAAAGGTAACTGTGTAAGTCGTTGTGCCATTTGCGGTGGTAGGTAGCAGATCGATGACCGAAACTTTTCCGGCGCCTTGCACATTAGTGAGCGCCGAGAAAGTAAAGGATGCTTCTTGACCGACTGCAAGCTTTGCTGCATCTGCTTCAGAGAAGCCAGCTTGAATTCGAAGAGCAGAGACATTCGTTAGAACGATGAACCCGCTGACCGAGCCTGCGGTTGAACTGGAAGCGGTAGGTGCATTTGCGCCCACAACTGCCGAAATCGATGCCACATCTCCAGTGACCGGCGCCTTCACAAAAGTGGCGTCGTAATTTCGTTGTGCAAGTGCCAAGGCGGCCTGCGCAACACTGAAATCCGCTGGCGCAGGAGTGTCGCTACCCACACCTAATTGAGCTTTGATGAGATCAAAGGAAGCCTGCGCGCTAACTACTGCGGCCGCATCTTTCTTAGTGCCCGTTGTCTTTGCCGTCTCTGCAGTAGTGATCGCCGAAGTAAGTGAAGCGATGTTCTGCGCATCAGAATTAAGACTCAATGTTTGATTGGTGAGAGCATTGTTATAGGACTTAAGTGCGCTCTGCCATGAGTTGTAATCGTTATAGAGCGTGGTGCAATTGGAATTGATATTTATTAGATCCGCGCAATAAGTCAAAGTGAAACCACTGGGACCATAGAAACTTGAATAGCTGTCATAGACCTTCTTGGCCGCATCCATAGTGGATTTCGCGGTGTCAACGCTAAATTGGTAAGTACTCTTCTTGAGATCTGCTGCTGTAGTCGCATCGGCCAGCGACTTCTTGGCGGCATCGATCGCGGTTTGATATGTCGCCGCATTTGAAGTCACCGCATCTTTTGCCGTCTGGAGCGCAGTCGCTGATTGTGTGAAATTAATTTGAGCTGTAGCTAATGATGATTTGGCTTGGTTTAACGCATTTAGTTGAGTGGAATTTTCAAGCGTCGCCATTACTGTGCCGGCGCCAACATGAGATCCAACTTTTACATTTATCGCTGTGATCTGACCTGATGTCGAAGGCGAGACTCCAACATCCCCGGGGCTAATGACTTTGCCGGAGGCAGTCACAGATGATGTGACATCACCCAATGAGACTGTGGTGGATGTTGCCGATACTGCGGGAGCTGCGGGATGAAGCGCTGACCAGCCCCACCACCCGATACCTGCGACTACAACTACAAGTATTAAATTAATTACCAGGATTCGAGTGCGCGCTTTATTCATGTGGGAACCCTAGGTCAGGGCATGTGAGGCCGTCGAGAGTTTTACCTGTGTAGGTACTGAGAGTTACGGGGCAAAGGAATCGCTAGTGATCTCCCACGACGTATCCTCATGCCGATCGATCACCCACGCGTAATATCCCTTTAATTCGGGCTTTTGGAACCATCTGGCCCCATCTCTGCCCTCAACTATCAGTGCAGTAGCAATCGCCTCCGCCAGTCCGCCATCAGGGCCGACCACCGTGGCAGATCTGGCGCCAATCGCAATCAGGCCAGTATGAGGATCTCGAATATGAGCGCCTTGTTCGTAGGTGCCAGATGTAGCTATCGCGCCATCGACTAAATCAATTACTTTCACAATGGTGTGCGCATCTTCGGGATGGCGAATTCCAATCGACCATGGGCCGCCATCAAATCCACCGGTTAAGGAAATATCTCCGGCTGCATTGATCTGCACATTGGTAGCGCCATGACGTTTCATTATCTCCACGCCGCGATCCGCGGCCCAGCCCTTTACATATCCCGATGGATCAAATCCACCTTCTACACACCAGGGATCAAAAGCACCATCAGTGATTTCGCGCGCCGCAAAACATTCCTGCCAGACATATTGAAGATCGTCATTCGCGCTTTCAATCTTTAATTCACCACGACGAATTTGTGAGACTTCCGAACCAGATTTGTAGGTAGAGAAAACGATATCGATGTAATCGTAATAATTGCGAAGCTCTGCAATTCCGGCTTCTAAGGCAAATAAATCTGGGCCATATGAATCAACCCACACAATCGTGCCCCAGACTTCGATCTCGGCAGTAACCCGAGATCGATCTAAAGACATTACTTCATCCCCGCCTTTGAGAGCGCTGACATCAATGATTGGTACCAACCATAAGATGTGTAGGAAGCGCCACCGACGCCTTGAATATTTGCAGATTGCGCCGCAAGTGTTTGTTGGACCAAATATGGAATTGCTTGTGATGAGATCGAGGCAGATCGACCGTCGCTATTTGGATACTGAAGTGCCTTGGCCGCGGTGATTTTGCCATTAGAAATTGTGAGCTCGACTTGCACTGGACCCCATCGAGTTTGCGCAGTGTTGCCGGTGACAGTGCCGGTATATCCCGCTGATGCTTCCTTTGTTGGCGCTGGCGCCGGAGCTGCAGTTTTTGTAGCAGCAGGAGTAGGCGTTGGGGTTTGCGCTTCTTTAGTCGCAGTAGTCGCCTTCTTTGTTGCCGTTGTCTTCTTCTTTTTTGCTGTCGTAGGTGTTGGAGTTGATGTTTGAGTTGTGGGAGCAGGCGCTGCAGAAGTAGCCGTTGGAGCCGGAGTAGCGCTCTGTGCCGGAATCGCGTTAGCACCAGATGCGCCAAGGTGTCCCGTGCCTGTGCCAAATTGTGGTGGCGTAATCGATAGGACCGCACCGAGACCACCGAGGGTTCCGACGCCGATTAGGGCTGCGCGCTTCATTTGCTCTCCTTCTTACTCTTTATTAAAACTTTTACTTTAAACATTGTGGAACTCGAATGCTTCGTCATGGAATTTATTCTTTGGAATGCCCGCATCCTTAGCCGCCTGTCGCACCGCATCCACAAGTGGAGTTGGGCCGCAGACATAAACATCAGAGTCAGCAAAGGCCGGAACAAATTTAGAGATGTATTCCGCAGTCATCGGATGGATCTTGCGCGATCCCACCAAGTAATGCACGCGGGCTCCACGAATATCAGCCAGCTCATCGAGCTCGTGGCGCAAGACCAAATCCTCGTCGCGAGAAGCGCGGAACAAGACATCGATCTGCTGAGAGTCATCGACTTCCTCCATCAGCGCGCGAAGTGGGGTAATGCCCACACCGCCACCGACAAGAACAATGTGCTTGCTCTTAGATTTAGCGGCAACAAATGTTCCGTACGGTCCCTCAAAGACCACACGCGTTCCTGGCTTTAAATTCTTGACCAGCGATGAGTGATCGCCCAATTCCTTAATCGTCACGCGCAGATATTGATCAGTTGGCGCTGCCGATAATGAATATGGATGCGACATCCACCAATGTCCGGAGCTAAGGAATCTCCAGCCAAAGAATTGGCCACCCTGAGCACCCAACTTATCCAAACGGCGTCCACGCATAATGATGGAGACAACACCTGGTCCCTCAACCACGACCTGCTCCACTTTGAGATTATGGCGAAGTGAACGCCCGAATGGAATAAGTATTCGCCAGAGCACGATGGTCAGTGCCGCAGCGATATACAAGCCAGTCCAATAAAACTTATTCAACGGATGGTTGATAAACATTGGGCCAGTCAAAACTTGGTGCATAAAGGAAAGTGCAATTGCAAGATATGTATAGAGGTGGATCGTCCACCATGTCTCATAAGACATCTTGGCGCGGGCCTTCTTATATGAAGAGACTCCCGCGGCCGCGAAGAACACGAAGCCGACAAAGCCCGGAAGCATCCATGGATAAGTCGTAATCATTCGCCAGAGCTCTACGCCCAATCGAACATTGTCCGATGCGGCATAACCAATAACAACTAGTAGCACGTGGAAGGTAATCAAATACAAAGACCATGGCCCGAGCTTGCGGTGCCAGATAACTAAGCGATCATGCCCCACAGATTTTTCGATCCAAGAAATACGGGAGACCAGAACCAATCCCACTAAGGCCAAGTAAGAGCCTAGCAAAGCCACGATGCGCGATAGCGCAGTAATAATCGAATAAACCGATGCCCAATCAGAGGCCGAAGTTGATTCCAGATAGACCGCTGCGGTTAGGCCGAGACCAAGTCCCAAAACAATGGAGGCGGAGTCTGCTCCTGCGCGCTTACCGATAGACATGAGTGGATCAAACCCCGATTTCCTGAGAACTTTCTGGATGCCGCCCGAGCGGCAGGTCTGAATCTACGCGCCCTTGCCCATCTCTGTCGCGATATCGCCAATGATTTCCGCCAATGACCGCTTAGGAGTCCAGGCCAGCACTCTTTCCATCTTGGAGATATCCGGAACGCGTCGTTCCATATCCTCAAAGCCCTTGCCGTAAGCCTTTTCGTATTCCATGTATTCAATCTTGGACGTCGAACCAGTCTCATGAATAACGGCCTGCGCTAATTGCGCGATCGTCATCTCTTTGTTGTTGCCGACATTAAAGACTTCACCGATCGCAGCTTCCGAATCAATTACATTTAAAATTCCCGCAACCGCATCAGCCACGTGACAGAAGCATCGTGATTGCGCGCCAGTGCCATAAACCATCAATGGTTCGCCCGCTAACGCCGCCGCCACAAAGCGCGGCACCACCATTCCGTAATGCCCAACTTGTCGAGGTCCCACGGTATTAAACAAACGCACAATGCGAATCGGGAAGCCATGTTCTTGCGCACTGAAATACGCAAAGCTCTCATCGATTGCTTTCGCTTCGGAATATGACCAACGTGACTTCAGCGGTGATCCCACTATGCGATCTGATTCTTCATTTAGCGGACCCGACGAATTCTTTCCATAAATCTCAGATGTCGAGGTCAACAACATTGGCTTCTTATGTTTTGCCACAGCTTCTAGGACTACCTCGGTACCGCGAATATTGGTCACCAATGATTCCAACGGTTTATTTACAATGTTAAATACACCAAGCGCCGCCGCCAAGTGCAGCACATGATCCACGCGACCCACCAATGAATCCATCAACTCCGCATCAAGAATCGATCCCGTCACAAATTCCAGATTGGGATGATCAATAACTCCAGCAAGATTCTTGGCGCTACCGGTCTCTAAGTTATCGACGATAACAACAGAATCGCCACGCTCGAGCAAGGCATCAGTCAGATGCGACCCAATAAATCCCGCGCCACCTGTAATCAAAAACTTCATGCGCTCTGCCCCTTTACATACCCCGTATAAATCACTGGGGTCGCACCCACAGCAGATAAATCAACGCCATCGTGCTTGTTTACTACCAAGACCAAATCAAATGCCCCACTCAATGGAGCACTTACTTCACTATTCCACGCACCGACTAAATGGTCGTGCCACGAAACCTCGGCACCAGCCTTACGAAGCCCAGCGATCAAAGGCAGAGCTGCACTCTCACGCATATCTGCCACATTTGGCTTGTATGCAATACCCACCACAAGAATCTTCTTGCCAGATAATCCACCCAATAACTTCGATGCCTTATCCACGAAGTAAGCAGGGCGATCATCATTAATCTTCTGAGCTAAATCAATCATCGATGACGGAGCACCTGCCTGTTTTGCCGCATGGGCCAAATAGACAGGATCAATCGGAATGCAATGTCCACCAATTCCCACAGATGGATAGAAGGGCATAAATCCATATGGCTTAGTGGATGCCGCATCAATCACTTCATTAACGTTCAGTCCCATGACATCACACATCTGAGCGATCTCATTGATAAATGAAATGTTAATTAGCCGGAAGGAGTTCTCCAGAAGCTTTGCGGTCTCGGCAATCTCAAGTGATGAACATTTGGTTACTTCAGAGACGAATCCAGAATAGAACTCGATTGTGCGATCAAGTGCCTTAGGAGTTAGCCCTGCGACAATCTTTGGGGTATTGGCGATCGTCCACTTCTTATTGGATGGATCAATGCGCTCAGGGGAAAAAGCTAAGTCGATATCTGATTCAGAGAGCCCTGATTCTTTAATCAAGATCGGCAAAACAACATTGCGAGTCGTTCCAGGCTCGACCGTCGATTCAATAATCACGAGCGTTCCAGCTTTAAGATTCTTGCCTATTGAAGTTGTGGCAGAGATAAGCGCTGTCAGATCAGGCTTTGATGATGAATCCAACGGAGTCGGCACACATATCGCGACAATCGATGAATCTGAAACTATCGCGAAATCAGTAGTCGCAGAATAATTTCCAGCCGTTACAAGCTCTGCAATCGCCGCATCAGAAATATCTTCAACCGGGCTCTTTCCCTCATTTAATTGATCAACTCGAGAAGTATTAACTTCAACCCCAATTACGGTGGATCCAGCATTTGCGGAAGCAACAGCTAAGGGCAAACCCACATACCCCTGACCAATTACAGCAACTGTTGTCATTATCCGTGTTTTCTAACTTTATGAAGCCAAGATTGCACGAGCTTCGGTGACGACTGCGGCCTGTGCCTTCATGTCGATGATCTTTTGGGCAACGGCTTTCGCCTTCGCCTTATCACCAACAGCGAGGTAATCCTTTGCAAGCTTTAGCAGATTTGCTGCGCCCCATGGGTCAAGCTTTTCCAACTGGAGTCGCTGTGCGATCGCATTCTGTGGTTGCTTAAGTTGCTCATAGAAATCTGCGGCCACATTTGGAGCCGTGTAACTTTCGGGATCTGCAATCTGGATCTGCTTTAAATAGTTAAAACTCTCGTTCACAAAACCAGATTGAGCAAATTTTACTGCCAGATCTGCTTTGTAGTTTGGATTGAGCATGGAGACATCAATGGTCTTTACAAGCAGGGAGTGGTAACTCTGTCGGTCAGTGGCTGTCTGAGGAATTGCGTACCGACCAACGCTTTGAGAATCGGTTTCCGCTTTGAACATAGGCACGATCAAGAAGAGCACTGAAAGAACTAAGGCACCAGAGACGATTGGCTGAGCGAGGGACATTCCAGATTGAGATTTGGCCACAATTCGCCCCTTTGTGGCGGGCTCTGCAACCTTCTCAAGTATTCGAGTGCGAGAGACGCCAATAACCGCGCCACCCAAGACCCAACCCCAAATAGCAATACCGATGTTGTCGATTGAGACAATTGATTGAGCAAAGTAGGCAACCCACGCAGAAAATACACCAGCGACAAGTAGTCGAGCATTTCCTTGATTACGTCGGATTCCTTGGATGCCGGAATAAATCACAAAGCCAGTCACGGATAGATATGCCAAACCAACGAATATTCCACCTGTAGCAAATATTTGAATAAGCACATTGTGCGCAGCGGTCGAAGTAATCTCATAGCCGTAATTCACTGGATATTGAGGACTGCGATATTGGCGGAAATATGCGCCGTAGCGATCGAGGCCAACACCAAACCATGGGTGCGATGTGAACATATCGATACCGGCACGCCAGTAATAGCCACGGACGGTTACGGAAGACTTATAAAGATATTGCGTCAGTGGCCCAACTTGAAAGATTCCGAGTAAACCGAAGATGAATGCGGTGATGCCAAGCCCGGCGGCAATTTGACCCAAGACTTTCACACGCTGCCAGATCCAAATAACTGCAAAGATTCCGATACCAATAGCTGCAGAAAGTAAACCTTGTCGAGCATTTGACCAATAGATAACAACAAGAATCATGAGAGATTCGGCTGCGATTGCAGTCTTTATCCAATAGTTCCAAGTTGTCGCAAAAAATGCTGACACTGAAAGTACTAACGTTATTGAAAGCATTGCACCAGCGAAGTCTGGATTACCGAGCGTTGAGATGATTGAGTTGTAAGGGTTATTCCATTTCACAAAGTCATTTCCGTAATGCTGCAAAACTCCATATAGGCCCATAACTGTTCCAAGGCCAATAGCAAAGATGAATACTTTCTCAACGTGCTTGAGCTCAATATCCGTAAGTGCCATCAAGAAGAAAACGGCTAAGAAGAAATAGGCGATAAATCCTGTATTTCTCTGAGATTCACCCACGAAGGCTGTGTACTTGAAATCAGTTAGTAAACCAGCAACAAACGATAGAAGGACGAAGGAACCAACTGCCAGATATGGTCCTTTTAGTTGCTTTACGAGATTTCGAGTGCTCTT
>CANFRP010000010.1 GCA_947449535.1 Actinomycetota bacterium
AAGGACGATTCCATCGACCCCCATCTTTGCCAAAGTCTTAGCATCTTCTACGGACTGGACGCCTTTGACAATAATGGGACCCTGCCAGACTTTCTGGAGCCACTTCACATCATCAAAGGAAATTGCAGGCGAAAATATTGCTGCGGCAAGTTCAACGAGGGACTTATCCCAACCGCGAAATGCTGCAAATTCCAATTTCTTAGTAGTGAACAAATTAATCCACCAGACAGGTTTGCGCGCGATCGCAAATACGGTCGCGAGTCGAATACGCGGTGGGATTGTCAGACCATTTCGAAGATCACGAATACGTAGACCACTCACTGGTGTATC
Organism: Actinomycetota bacterium; assembly: GCA_947449535.1. GTDB lineage: Bacteria > Actinomycetota > Actinomycetes > Nanopelagicales > Nanopelagicaceae > AAA044-D11. The sequence goes on from CANFRP010000010.1 coordinate 331, forward strand.
AACAGTAAGAATAAGCGCTTCAAAACCAGCATCGCGTGCTTGCTTGATAACCGCAAGACTGTCATCGCGATTTTGCATGACATAGAGTTGGAACCACTTGCGGCCATTAGGAACAGCAGCAGTTAATTCTGCCGGTGATGTGGTGCCCATAGTGGAGAGGGAATAGATCAAATTATTATTTGCGGCCGCACTGGCTACTGCCGGCTCACCCACGTGATGCATTAAGCGGGTGTATCCAGTCGGTGCGAAAATAATAGGGAGATCAACTTTCTTTCCAAAGATGGTTTCTGATGGGTCAACAGTCGAAACATCTCTTAACGTGCGTGAATTAAATTGCACTCTATGCAACGCATTTGTGGATCTGGCATAACCCATCTCATCAAGCGCAGATCCTTCGACATAGTCATAAACAACTTTGGGGACTCGCTTGCGCGCTGCTCGCGCCAAATCATGGATCGTCTGTGCCTTTTTCGTCGCTGATTTGCGGCGACCGAGTGAGGGTAACTTCCAATCAATCAGCGAATAGAAGTAAGGGAGGTTGGGGAAATTCCTCTTGGATTTAATCACTTGTAGCTCGATATCACCTATGCGGAATGAATCGCGGTCATGATTCCACGAGACATCGTCGTGTAATCCTTCGAGTTATCCAGGTCGCCAACAAGCTGGTAATCGCGCATCACCAAAATGCGATCGGCGAGCGAAATCATTTCTGCCAAGTCGCTGGAGATCAAAATGATAGATAAGCCCTCATTGGCTAATTCGACGATCAACTCGTGGAAGGAGGCCTTTGTTCGGACATCCACACCCACTGTTGGCTCATCAATAATGAGAATTTTTGTATCGGCAGCCAACCACTTAGACACGCTTACTTTCTGTTGATTTCCGCCAGAGAGCGTTCCTGCTAATTGATTATTATCGACAACTTTGATTCCTAAGCGATCGACGTATTTAGTAGAAACGGAATCTTCTTCTTGGAAGGAGATAACTCCCAGCTTCTTTAATATCTTGGAGAGAATGGTGACTGAGATATTTTTGCGCACTGGGAAATCGAGGAAGAGGCCCTCTTCTTTCCGGTTCTCAGTGACATAACCGATTCGGTGCTTGTGGAGCGCATCGCGCAAGCTCTTAATTTCGACAACCTGCCCATTGAGCTTTAGTTCGCCGCTTGAAATTCCATGCAGGCCAAGGACGCTTCGAGCGAGCTCAGAGCGACCCGCACCGACCAGACCATACATTCCAAGAACTTCTCCTGGATAAAGGGACATCGAAATTTTCTCGTGGCCAAGTGCTGTATGAATATCGGTTAGTTGCATAACTGGCTCTACTGAGCGATTTACTTTACGTAGTTCAACTTTGCGATCTGCTAAGTGGCGACCAACCATTGCATCAACGATCTCGCCTTGCTTATATTCAGAAAGTGGCTTTGATTCCAAAATGCTTTCACCATCTCGCAATACCGTGACGGTGTCACAGATTTCATAGACTTCTTCGAGTTTGTGGCTAACGAATAGAACCGCTGTGCCAGATTCCTTCAGCCGCTTAATTACATCAAATAGCTTGATTGTTTCACCGCTTGTGATTGAAGCAGTTGGTTCATCCAACAAAATGATCTGAGCATTAGTAACCAGAGCTTTCGCAATCTCTACCAATTGCATTTGTGCAACTGAGAGATTCTTTACCCGCTCGTTCAGGTCAATATCAAAACCAAGTGTTTCTAGAGCTTGGCGTGCTAAGCGTGTGCGCTCAGCACGATCAACAATTCCAAATTTAGTAGGTGGGTGGTGAAGCGTGATGTTCTCTTCAACTGAGAATTCAGGGATCAAGTTGCGCTCTTGGTGCACAACAGCAATGCCAGCATCTGTGGCTTCGACCGGTGAATTGAAGAATTTCTCTTCGCCATTTGTCTTGAGGACACCAGAGTCAGCGCGATAGACGCCAGTAATAATTTTGATGAGGGTGGACTTTCCGGCACCATTTTCGCCGAGAAGCGCGTGAACAGATCCACCTTTCATGGTGAGATTTACTTCGTTGAGCGCTTTAACGCCAGGAAATGATTTCGATACTTTCTCGATCCGAAGTTCGGTATTCATGCTGCAACCTTCCGTCCTTCTCGCGCACGTTCGCTTCGACGACGTCGTAATTCGCTGAGAGCTACTGTGGAGAGAACAACAACACCGACGGTGAGGCTGACGATGCTGGGATCTAGTGAATATTGAGCACGCGCGATATCGACTAGGCGCACAACGCCCGCTGCGACGACAGTTCCGTAAATTGCGACCGTTCCACCCGCCATCAATACTCCACCGATGATTGGCGCAGCAAATGATGCAAGCATCCAGTCGCCACCAATCGAGCGATTGATTCCAGGAAGCGATGAGATAGTAATAATTGCGGCAATACCGACTAGCGCTCCAGAAAGTGTGTGAGCGATAAAGACTGACTTTCCATTAGAGATTCCAGAGAGACGTGCTGCTAATGCATTTCCGCCAGTAGCAAGTACCCGGCGGCCCGTCGATGTGCGACTGAAGAACAAGGAGAGAATCACCGATGTAGCGATTGCGATAACGAGAATTAATGGGAAGCCAAGAATGTTCTTGGCGCCAAAGTCAGGCAATGATTTTGGATAGGCATCGATAGTAAATGTGCGGACCAAGCGATACTGGAATCCAAGGAGAATAGTCATTGTTCCCAAAGTAATAATGAAACCGTTGAGCTGTGTGACCACTACAAGAAAACCATTGATGGCGCCCATTGCAGTAGCCGATAAGAAACCAATAAGAAGTGCGAGCCAAATTGGATAATGGTGATCGGCCATCAGTACCGCCATGATTGCAGCAGATACGCCACCCATAGCTCCAACCGCTAAGTTCATCTGGCCAATTGCGAGCACAACCATTTGCGCCATTCCGATAACAATCGGCACCGCAAGGTAGGTAAGGAATCCTTGAAGTGATTCGCGGCTAAGGAGTACGCCGTGAGAAGTCGCAACTAATAGGAGAAATCCAAGAACGAAGATCGCCGTGAGGGATAACTCAGTTGCGCGATGGCGGAAGAGCGCCTTGAAGTTCATGTTCGGCCTCTCATTCGAATCGAAGTAAACATTTTCTGTATTTGTCCAAGCGATAGAGCGGTGAGAAGTACTAGGCCGAGTGCAATATTGAGTGTCTCAAGTCCAATGCCTTGCACCGAAAGTCCTTGGCGAATAACGAGAGTCAACATGGTGCCGATAAATGTGCCGAGAACTTGTACTGCGCCACCGACTAGAAGTGTTCCGCCAAGCACTGGGCCAAGGAATGAAGGCAACATAAATTGTGATCCAATGGAGGCGGTAAATGATCCATTTGTGAAAGCCAACATTACGCCGGCTAGTGCGGCGAGCAATCCAGAAAGTGTGTGCGCCATAATCACGCGACGATCAACTGGAATACCAGAAAGCTTTGCGGCGCGAAGATTAGATCCGGTAGCGAGAAGCTCGCGACCCATGCGAGTCTTTGCATACATAAATCCAACAAGAATCAATGCGATGATCGCAGGGACCAACATCATCGGAAATACTCTTGGGCCACAATGTCCGGCGATGCAATATTGATGAAGGCTGGTATTTCTCCAATATTCCATTCCGGCAGGCTTTGTAGTGAATGCAGCTGTGGCTCCAGTAAATGTGACATAAATAAATGTCACAAATCCAAGGAGCGCGAAATCCATCGCAAGGGTCACAATGAAAGCATTTACTTGGGATTTAACGATCATCCAGCCAGTGATTGCGCCAAGTAGTGCGCCAGTGACTAAGCCAATGAGAAGACCTGGAATTAACGCTAAGTGCCAATATTGATAGGAAGCACCGGCAGCAAGGGCCGCGACTGCAGCCATACGGCCAACAGCTAAGTTGAGGTGGCCAATAGATAGTGCACAGAGTTGTGCTAATCCAATAACAGTAAGAACTGCGCCATCACGAAGTAATGGATAAATAACAAAGTCAGTACTAAAGAAAGCGCTGTTCTTCATTCCGAAATAAAGGAATAGACCAACAGTGAGCAGTGTCAGTACTACGCGTTGATCACCAACGATACGTCGGATTCGGGTGAGTGGACTCATGAGATTCTCAATCCTTCAATGGCATCGAAATTCCAATCGATACCCAAGCCTGGAGTTGTAGGTGCGATGGCATGTCCATTCTCGATCTTCATTTGAGTGTGAGTGATACCGCGAAGTTGTGGAATATGTTCTACATAAAGGCCATTAGGAATAGCGGCAGTCAAACTGACATGAATCTCCATCAGGAAATGTGGGCAGACTTTGACGTTAAATGCTTCGGCCATGTGTGCCACTTTAAGCCATGGTGTTATTCCACCAACGCGAGCGACATCCACTTGCACGATCCCGACTGCTTCTTGGTGAAGGTACTGCTGGAATTGCATCGCGGAATACATCGTCTCACCTACGGCGACGGGAATTGATGTCGACTTCGCAAGCGCTGCATGGCCAGTGACGTCATCTGCTGGAAGCGGCTCTTCAAACCAGAAGAGATCGATCGGTTCAAATGCCTGGGCACGTCGCTTTGCTTCAGCGACCGTAAAAGAAGTGTTGGCATCGACCATGATGTGCATCTTGTTGCCAACTTCTGCGCGTACTGCTACTAGCCGTTCGACATCTTCATGAACGTTTGGCTTGCCAACTTTAAGTTTTACGCCGGGCCATCCCTTTGCTTGCGATGCCTTCGCGCCAGCAACTAATTCTTCTGTGGTGAGATGTAGCCAGCCGCCTTCAGTGTCATACAACGGAACGCGATCTCTAAATCCGCCTGCTACAACGGCCAAACTTTGATTTGCGCGCTTGCACTTGAGATCCCAGATTGCGGTATCAATGGCAGCCATTGCAAGTGAAGAAATCGCACCTGTCTCTGTTGCGCGAGTGGAATAATAAATTTCATTCCATACTTTTTCTACATTACGAGAATCCATCCCAATGAGCTTGGGGACTAAGTAATCGCGGAGCATTGCTAGTACCGCGGTACCACCTGTGCCGATTGTGTAGGAATAGCCCACGCCTTCTAGTCCATCATCAGTCTTGATGCGCACAAAAGGGGTCTCTTGCTTTAAGAATGCTTGAACGGAATCGGTACGAACAGTCTCGACCGGAATATCAATTAAGAAAGCTTCTGCGGATGTGATGATGCTCAACGGAGAAGACCTTTCTAAGAAAAAATATGAAAGTTATTTGTAGAACCAGTATTACAACTTGCCTTAAATTGAATTCGGGCGGTTCATACCCCTCGGATATGAACCGCCCGTCATCAACTATCTATTACTTACAGGTCATGTACTTCGTCTGGAAATCCTTAAGGATCTGCTTAGAAGTAGCCATGCGTGTTGTGTTGTATGTTCCAACATTTGCCTTGGTTACAAGGAATGAACCGGAGTCTACGTAGAGACCTGGTGTCTTCATTGTGCAAGCTTTTGAACCAAGTGCAGCCATAACCCATGAACCAACGTAGCCCTGACCCCAAGGGTTCTGAACTACTGTTCCTGAGATTGTTCCTGACTTAATTGCTGACAAGATCTTTGGATCATCATCAATTGCAATTACCTTGATTGGAAGCTTTGTTGAAGCAACAGATTGTGTTGCAGCAACAGCTGGGTTGTAAGCAGTTGTAACGATTCCGTTAATCTGCTTGCCCTTTGCAGCTACGAGGTCTGAAACAGCCTTTGTAGCAGTCTGAAGGTCAGTATCGATATCTGTGATGGTTGTAAGAAGCTTTACTTTTCCGCCAGTTTCAGCGATTGCCTTCTTAACGCCATCCATACGACGGATGGTGTTTGCATCTACAGCATTACCTGTGAGGTGAACGAGGTTACCCTTGCCACCCATTTGAGTAATAACAGCCTTAGCTGCGAGGTATGCAGCCTTACCGGTATCGGTTGAGAGACAGAAATCAGCTGAGTTCTTCTGTGGCTCCTTGACGATGTCATATCCACCAGGGCATGAAGCGAGTGATCCGACAGCGAATCCCTTTGCCTTCAAGTTAGAGAATGTTGTGTTGATATCTGATGGTGAAACACCAAAGAGACCAAATGCGTTGTATCCCTGAGCAGCTAGTGAATCAATAGCAGCATTCTGCTTTGTCTGATCCCATTCGCCGGTCTCGTTAAATACTGTGCCACCAATCTTGAATTCAGTAGCAGCAGCTTTGCCGCCAGCGATCCAAGGCTGGAAGTAAGGGTGAGCTCCACCTGGAACGAGAGCTACCTTAATCTTTGAAAAATCAGGAGTTGCAGCAAAAGCTGATGCTGGAACAACAAGAGCAAGAGCGAGAATTCCCGCTACTAGCGACTTCTTCTTCATGCAGTGTCCTTTCGAGTTCATCATTGAATCCGCTAGGAGCTCAGCCTTCGAGATCCTATAGGAAGTGGTTAAGGTGGAGCATTGCCTAGAAAGGGCCCTTAGGCAAGGAAGTTTGGTAACGGTTTTATAACAAAACTATAGGATCTGCGGAGATCATGCACGATCTCGCAATGAGGCGTGAAGGGTTACCCCTGCTTCAGGATGAAGGGCAGGATGCGATCTCGAGAGTTTTCCAAGTGCTCAGTCATCGCCTCACGCGCAGCTTTAGCGTCGCGGGACAACATCGCTTTAAAAATCATGCTGTGCTCTTTTATCGCAAGCTTTTGCACTGGGGCCGAAGTTGGATTGAGGCGGAAGAGATGAAGGTGGCAGTGAGAGCGCTTGTAGGCAGCGTCCATAAAAGTATTGCCAGAAAGCGTGACGATTAATGAGTGGAATCGCTGATCGTGCTCACTCACGCTTCGGTAAGCAGAATACTTCTCGCCGGTAGTAATTTTTTTAGCAAAATTGAGTTCGGCTTTGAGTTTCTCTTCCCCTTCTACGGTCAAAAGTTTGGTGGCGGTCTCGATAGCTCGAGGCTCGATCATAAATCGAAATTCGTAAAGCTCAATCAATTCATTGAGTGTTAATACTGGAGTAGCGGAATATCCCGTAAGTGGCTTTCGCACGACAAGATCATCGGATTCCAGGCGCGCGAGTGCTTCCCGAATTGGGGTTTGCGAAACTTTGAGATCGCGCGCAAGGCCATCAATCGATACGCGCTCTCCAGGTTGGATCGCATGATCCATCAATAAGGATTTGATCGATTCATATATTTCATCGGTCAATACCGCGCGGATTGCTTCTTTCTTGCTGGTCATAGGGAAGGACTTTACTGGTATTACTTAGGAATTCGAAGTCCCTGCATTCCCCCATCAACTGCGAGTGAAGTACCAGTTGTTGAGCTCTGCATGGGGCTTGCGAGATAACAAATAGCGCTAGCAACTTCATCTGCGCTGACTAGTCGACCCATTGGTTGACGTGCCTCAAGTGCAGTGCGCTCGGCAGCAGGATTAGCAGCCTGATCTAACAATCGCTTCACCCAGGGCGTATCTGCAGTTCCGGGATTAACACAATTCACGCGAACTCCATCGACCAAATGATCATTTGCCATTGCAAGAGTTAAGGAGAGAACTGCCCCTTTGGTGGCGCTATAAATGGCGCGCTTGGGAATACCTGCGGTGGCAGCTACAGAACAAGTATTCACAATTGCGGCGTGCTTGCTCTTGCGCAGTAATGGAAGGGCAGCACGAGATGTGCGAACTAATCCAACAACATTGACATTAAGAACCCGGGTCCAATCTTCATCAGGCGAAGTTTCGACGGTTCCAACTGCGCTGATGCCAGCGTTATTTATCAAAATATCAAGGGAGGAAATCTGTGAAAAAGCCTTGTTCACAGATTCCGCATCTCCGATATCGCACTGGATCCACTGTGCGACTTGGCCCATCTCCCCCTCGTTGAGATCTAGACCAAAAACTTTTGCGCCCCGTACTTGCAACATTTGTGCAGTAGCGAGTCCGATACCGGAACCCGCTCCTGTCACTGCAGCAGTAAGGCCATCAAAATCTTTTCCGTAGTTCATGCGTTAGCCCATTCTTTTCCGGTGGGATAAGTAAAGTCTTTAACGCTCTGCTCATACATCTCTGCGCCCGCACCTGGTAACAGTGGTGGCATGTAACGAGCGCGTTGAATATTTGTTGGGACCACAAAGTGTTCGTGCAAGTGATCAACGAATTCGACTACGCGATCTGGATTCTCGCCACCCACTGCAACAAAGTCGAACATTGCAAGGTGTTGAACCATTTCGCAGAGTCCTACGCCACCTGCGTGTGGGCAAACCGGGATACCGCTCTTTGCTGCCATCAAAAGCATTGCAATATTTTCATTAACGCCAGCTACCCGAGTTGCATCGATCTGCAAGAAGGAGAGTGCTTTGGTCTGGAGCATTTGCTTAAAAATGATTCGGTTAGCTGCATGCTCGCCTGTAGCAACGCGAACTGGTGCGATGCCTTTCGCGATTGCAGCATGGCCAACTACATCATCTGGATTTGTTGGCTCTTCAATCCAATGCAGATTGACATCTCCCAATGAATTAATCCAATGAATGGCTTCGTTGACATCCCAAACTTGGTTGGCATCAATGGCCAGGCGTACATCTGGACCAATCGCTTCGCGCGCTAATTTCAGGCGACGCTTATCATCTTCCAGCGAAACTCCGCACTTGAGTTTGATTAAAGTAAATCCATCCGCGACCGCTTCTTTTGCTAGTCGCACCATCTTCTCATCGGTATAGCCAAGCCATCCAGGAGTAGTGGTGTAAGCGGGAAGTCCATTTGCCAATAGAGCTGCTTCATTCTTCGCTTTATTTGCCGATGCTTCCTTAAGAAGTGCGAGCGCCTCATCTTTGGTGATGAGATCGGTGATGTAACGGAAATCAACTAGATCAACAATCTCTTCTGGCGAAAGATCAGCGAGGAATTTCCACAATGGCTTTCCAGCATTTTTGGAGACAAGATCCCAAGCGGCATTAAGGACGGCGCCGGCCGCCATGTGAGTGACGCCCTTTTCTGGCCCGAGCCAACGCATCTGAGAATCCCGGACTAGCGAGCGAGCAAAATCGCCCATCGTCTTGGCCAGATCATCGACATCCCGGCCAACGGCATAACCAGCGAGTAATTCGATCGCATCGCACTGCAGGTCGTTGCCGCGGCCGATGGTGAAAACCAATCCATGGCCAGAGAGTTTGGGATCATCGGTCTCTAGTACTAAATAAGCAGCTGAATAATCGGGATCTTGGTTCATAGCGTCAGAACCGTCGAGACCGCGCGAGGTCGGGAATCTGACATCTACTGTTTTAAAGCCAGTTACCTTTGCCATTACCGCTCCTCTACTAATTAAATCGCCGAAGCCCTATCGGTCTGGATCGAGATCCTATACGATCTGGCGCATGATCCGGCACAATACCAAAGTAAATATTGCAGGTACAGACCTCCAAGTAACAAAGTTGGGATTGGGTACTGCGCCCCTGGGTGGACTCTTCACCTCCGTTCTCGATACCGATAGTGATGAGCTGATTAATTCTGCCTTCGATAATGAAATTAATTTTTTCGATACTGCGCCGCAATATGGTCATGGCACCGCAGAAATTCGGCTCGGTCGCATTCTCAAAAATATTGGTAAGCCATATGTATTAGAGACAAAAGTAGGGCGAGTGCTCAATGCCACTGAAGCGGCTGATAAAGCGTGGTTCGCTGATGCCAACCCTCACCTTGAGCCGATCTTTGATTTCAGCGCCGAAGGTGTGAAACGCTCGATTGAAGAGAGTCTTGCGCGACTTGGCGTTGACCATATCGATCTGGCGCTCTTGCATGACGCAGAAGATCATCTCGATACTGCAATCCGCGAGGGTTACCCAGTGCTCGATGATTATCGCCGCCAGGGAATTATTAAGGGCGTGGGCATGGGGCTCAACCTGTGTGCACCTTCAGTTCGCATTATGAAAGAGTGTGATCTCAATGTTGCGCTAATCGCTGGTCGCTACACGCTCCTTGATCAAGAAGCGCAAGATGAACTTTTCCCACTGGCAATGAAGAAGAACGTGTCAATTCTTGCAGCTGGTGTTTATAACTCAGGAGTACTCGCCAATCCCAACCCGGGAGCTACCTATAACTATTTGCCTGCCAGTGAAGAGATTATTAATCGTGCGCGGGCAATCGGTGAATTCCTTAAAGCGCGCAATGTTTCCCTCACTGCGGCTGCCCTTCAATTCCCATTGCGCCATCCAGCAGTCACGGTTGTGTTAACTGGATCGCGAAGCAAAGCTGAGTTGGAATCAAATATTGAAGATTTCAATACTGATCTACCCGCCAATATCTGGAGTGAGCTCGAAGCATCTGGTCTCATTCAACCGCTGAAAGTTTCGTAATATGAGCGTCAAAAGAATTTGCTCGCTCATCAATGTCAAGCCAGATCAAATTGCAGAATACGAACGCATTCACGCTGATGTGTGGCCAGATGTATTGGCTTGTTTGAAGCGTGCCCATGTTTCGAACTATTCGATTTATCGTTACGGGGATCTCTTAGTTTCTTATATGGAATACAACGGCAGTGACTATGAAGCAGATATGGCTTCTATTGCTGCCGATCCACGTACGCAAGAATGGTGGGAAGTCACCGCTCCGATGCAATCTCCAATGCCAGACAAACTTGAGGGCGAATGGTGGCACACCATCCCTGAAGTTTTCCATCTCGACTGATAGATCGGATTGCAGATGAAAATCGCGGTATTAAGTAATGCACAACATTCCCATCAATTGACAATTCATAATGGTGAAACTTTTTCATCAGTGATATCGATTCCCACTATGACTGATGCATTTCACATGACACTTGCTGATTTTAGAAAGGCGGTTGAAAATAATTCGGGCGCCCAGGTTGAAGGAACTTTAGTTGCACCAATTGCCCCTGAAATCGAATTGTGGGGCGCTGGAGTTACCTACCTGCGATCACGCGATGCACGTAAAGAAGAGAGTGGCGTGCCTGATGTTTATCAGCGCGTCTATGAAGCAGATCGCCCCGAGCTTTTCTATAAGGGAAATTCCAAGCGCACTCGTGGGACAAAGGCGAATATTGGTATTCGTTATGACTCTCATGCTTCGGTCCCAGAACCTGAAGTTGCAATCTTTATTAATCGTCACAAAGAAATTATTGGCTATTCAATTTGTAACGATGTAACTGCGCGAAGTATTGAAGGCGAAAATCCGCTCTATCTATCGCAAGCAAAGATGTATGTCGGATCAACCGCCCTAGGCCCAGAAATGTCTCCATCATGGTTGGTTCCAACTCCGGCCGAGATGACGATAGATGCGACCATTATTCGAGCCGGAAAATCAATCTGGAGCGCCTCCACTTCTCTGGCGGCCCTTAATCGCACACTCTCTGATCTCGTCGATTACTTATTTCGCTGTCAGAATTTTCCAGACGGTGTGATTCTTTCGACCGGAACTGGCATTGTTCCTCCCATGGATATCGCTCTCGCCGAGGGAGATGTCGTGGAAATTACAGTGGCTGGAATTGGAACACTTTCTAATCCGGTCGTCGTTATTCCAGAATCGCCCGTAGGTTTCTGAGGAGAGATTAATGTCGAAGATCGTTGCGTGGACCCAGTGGTCAGATCTCCCTGCTATTGATGGCGTTGATCTTCGCAATCCCACAAATTTCCCACTAGAGAGTAGTGATCTCTCGCAAATCGAATTTTATGTACCTACTTATATGTCAGGTAAAAAGGGTTTGGATTTTGTGCCAGCAATGCCCAATCTCAAATATCTCCAGATGCCAAATGCTGGCTATGACGATGCGATGGCATATGTGCGCCCTGGTATGACAATGTGTAATGCCACCGGCGTACACGATGATTCGACTGCTGAATTAGCAGTGGGATTGGCACTCGCTTCCCGCCGCGGCTTCGCTGAATTCGCCAAAGATCAGGCGAGCGCCACCTGGAACCATCGTCGCTTTGCCTCCTTTAGCGATAGCAAGATAGGCGTAATTGGTTTTGGGTCGATTGGCCAGACCGTTGCTAAGAACCTCGCTGGATTCGCAGTGGAGGTAGTTCCTTTTTCAAAATCCGGTCGCGATGGATCCCACAAGATTGATCAACTAGATCAGCATCTTCCGACATTAGATATCGTCATTTTGATTTTGCCACTTAATGCCGAGAGCAAGCATATGTTTGACGCTCGTCGCTTAGCGCTCATGAAAGATGGCGCACTGATCGTGAATGTTGCGCGCGGACCCATCATTGATACCGATGCGCTAGTTGCCGAATTAAATAGCGGACGACTAAACGCTGCACTTGATGTCACTGATCCAGAACCACTTCCGAGTGATCATCCACTCTGGAATGCGAAGAATCTCTTGCTCTTGCCTCACGTTGGCGGGGATAGCACTGCATTTGAATCGCGCGGTCGCAAGCTGGTCACAGCGCAGCTTCATTTATTAATTTCTGGAAAATCTCTAAATAACATCATTGTCGATGGAACAAAGTAGGGAGCAATCATGAGAATCGATTCACATCACCACGTCTGGGATCTCTCGGTACGTCCACAAGATTGGATGGTCGGTGAGGGACTCGATGCGGTTAAGCGAAACTTCAGTATGGATGATTTTCGAGCTAACTCTGCCGGTACTGGAATTGAGAAAACCGTCATCGTCCAGACTGTTATGAAATATGTCGAAACTCCAGAATTCTTAGAGCTCGCCACAAAGGATGATTACATTGCAGGAGTTGTGGGATGGCTTGATATCGGCGCAGCGGATGCGATCTCACATCTCGAGGAATATGAAACTTTGCCGGGACACGAATATTTAGTTGCAATTCGGGAAGTTGCGCACGATTTACCCGATGATAATTTCTTAGCGCGCCCTCAAGTAATTGCGAATGTACGCGGGCTTGGAAAGCGTGGCTATGCCTATGACTTACTTACTAAGACTCCTCATATGCGCGCTGCTATTGAATTAGTTAAAGCAGCACCTGATACCCAATTTGTCATCGACCATATCTCTAAGCCCCGTATTGCAGAAGGCGTAATGGAGCCATGGGCCGAGATGATTAAGGAATTGGCTGCATTCCCAAATACGGTCTGCAAAGTTTCAGGACTCACGGTAGAGGCCAAGTGGGATAGCTGGAAAACCAGTGATTTCCGCCCCTATACCGATATTTTGCTCGAGCACTTTGGTCCATCGCGATTAATGTTTGGTAGCGATTGGCCAGTCTCGCTGCTCGCATCTACTTATCAAGAGGTAGTCACACTCGCCGAGGAGTTAACAGCTTCACTCTCGGAATCTGAGAAGAATGATTTTTGGAGCGGAACCGCAATTCGCGCTTATGGATTAGATCTAGGAGCAAAGTAAATGAGAAGCGCAGCCTGGTACGGTGGAAATGATCGAGATGCATATCTCCATCGGGCATGGATGCGCCGCGGAAATCCCGATACCGCTTTTGAAGGTAAGCAACCTCAAATTGCGATTATCAATACTGCATCGGATTTATCTCCCTGCAATGCCCACCTCAATGAGGTCGCGCAATTTGTGAAAGATGGAATTTGGGCGGCTGGTGGCGTTCCTTATAACTTACCGATGATCTCTCCGGGTGAGACCAATGTTCGCCCTACTGCGATGTTGTATCGCAATATTGCGGCGATGGCCACCGAAGAAATGATTCGCGCCAATCCCGTCGATGGCGTTGTTTTACTTGGTGGTTGTGACAAAACAATCCCGGCACTTCTCATGGGCGCAGCATCAGTAAATCTTCCGGCAATCGCGATTTCTGGCGGGCCAATGCTCAACGGCACATTCCGCGGAAACACTTTGGGGTGCGGCACTGATGTCTGGAAATACTCCGAAGATGTACGCGCTGGAAAAATGTCGCAGGAAGATTTCACCGCCTCTGAAAAATCAATGATTCGCTCCAAAGGACATTGCAACACCATGGGTACAGCATCCACCATGGCATGTATGGCCGAATCACTCGGAATGACACTTCCTGGATTGGCTGGCACACCTGCAGCTGATAGTCGATTGCTCGAGATGTCACACCTGACTGGCCGCCGAATTGTTGAAATGGTTTATGAAGATCTCAAGCCATCCGACATTATGACTCGCGGTTCATTCATTAACGCGATCGTGGCGCTTGCGGGAATTGGTGGATCTACCAATGCGGTTGTGCACTTACTTGCAATTGCGGGTCGCGTCGGAGTCGACCTCACGCTTGATGATTTCGATGAGATTGGTTCACATATTCCACTGCTCGTTAATCTCCAACCAGCGGGTAAGCACTTGATGGAAGATCTCTTCCGCGCTGGTGGATTACGCGCAGTATTGAAAGAACTTCAAGGAAGCCTTGATCACAAAGCCATCAACGTGACAGGCAAGCCACTTGTTGATTCATTACAAAACGCAGAAATCTTTGATGAAGGCGTTATTTCGCGCCTTAATACGCCACTTCAAAATGATGCGGGCATTGCGATTCTCTATGGAAATCTCGCACCGCTAGGCGCAGTCATCAAGCCGGCTGCTGCAAGTCCCGCCCTCCTTAAGCATCGCGGCCCAGCCGTTGTCTTTGAGAGCATCGAAGATTTCCATAAGCGCATCGATGATCCGGATTTGGATGTCACCAAGGATTCAGTTCTTGTACTTCGCGGATGCGGCCCCAAGGGTTATCCGGGAATGCCAGAAGTTTCTAACATGGCTATTCCAAAAAAATTATTGGAGCAAGGGGTTACTGATTTAGTCCGAGTATGTGATGGCCGCATGTCCGGAACTGCTTATGGCACTGTCGTTTTGCATGTTGCACCAGAAGCTGCAGCAGGTGGGCCACTTGGACTTATTAAGAATGGTGACATGATCATTCTTGATGTAGAAGCCCGCGAATTATCAATCGATATCTCCGACGACGAGCTCGCTGCTCGCACGCTTCCCGAATCTACTCGTAGTGCCTTTGCTGCACCTGCGCGCGGATGGGAACGTCTTTATGTCGATCACGTCCAACAAGCTAATCTCGGCGCTGATTTAGATTTCCTTCTTGGAAAATCTGGATCTGCCGTTCCCCGCGAATCCCACTAGTTAGGTAATCATGAGCGTTCAATCTGTTAACCCACGCACCGGCGAAGCATTCGGTCCAGTATTTGAAGATAGTTCTCCAACACAAGTCGATGGCGCCGTCGGTGGCGCAGTTGCATCTTTCCCAGCGTGGTCGACTAGTTCGCCTTCCGTACGAGCACTAGCGCTTAACGCTGTGGCAGATGCCCTCGATGCAAATATTGAATCACTTGTCGAGATTGCAGATCTGGAAACCGGACTTGGTAAGCCACGTTTAACTGGCGAAGTTGGGCGCACCACATTCCAGATTCGCCAATTTGCAGACGCTATTACTCGTGGCGATTTCATTGCGCCACACGTTGATGCCGCAATAGATGCACCACTTCCGGCCGGACATCCAGAACTTCTCCGTACCACAGTTGCAATTGGCCCAGTCGTAGTTTTTGGGGCTTCTAATTTTCCTTTCGCATTTAGCGTCTTGGGTGGCGATACCGCATCAGCACTTGCTGCTGGTTGTACTGTCGTAGCAAAAGCCCATCCGGCGCATCCCCAAACTTCACAAAAAGTTTTTGAAATTGCATCTGCAAAATTGCCACAAGGCGTTCTCTCATTAGTTCATGGCGTAGAAGCTGGAAAATCACTACTACACGATCACCGCATTACTGCAGGAGCCTTCACTGGTTCTCGCGCAGGTGGCCGTGCACTATTTGATCTCGCCAACAAGCGCGATACTCCCATTCCTTTTTATGGCGAGCTCGGCAGTGTTAATCCCGTTGTGGAATTAAAGGGTGGCGCGACGGATTCACCTGCATTTGCTACCGCATACTTAGATTCACTTCTCTTGGGTAATGGCCAGTTCTGCACAAATCCATCGATTCTCTTTGCACCAGATGGTTGCACCATACTTCCAGAAATTAAATCTCAGATTCTCGAGCGCGATGCGAGTGTATTCCTCAGTAAAGCGACGAAGGATTTGCACGATAAGAATCGCGCGCACCTTGCGACACTGATCGATGGTGAAGTATTTACTGGTAAGAATTCTTCGACTTCTGGTTTTACATCTGCCCCACAAATCTTTGTTGCACCTATCACTTCCGTGAAACCCGAGGCGCTCACTGTCGAAGCCTTTGGCCCGACTGGTTTAGTTCTTACTTTTAACGATGTCGATGAATTGATTGCCACATTGCACAAAATGGAGGGCGCGCTCACCTCATCTATCTTTGCTCCCGCTGATGATCCAGACGTTATTCGCGTCAGCAAAGTATTAGCTGGGATGTCTGGCCGAGTTTCATTTAATGCCTGGCCCACCGGTGTTGCAGTAACTGCCGGCCAGAATCACGGCGGCCCTTACCCTGCATCTACTTCGCCACTTCACACCTCTGTGGGGTTGTCCGCAATTACTCGCTTCTTGCGTCCAGTGACTTTCCAAAGTTTTCCAAAAGCAATTCAGAGTTCAGTCATCACCAATCAGGAAGGCAAGTAAATGCGTATCGCCCGTTTAGGAGCATTTGAATCCGAGAAACCAGCTGTGATTGTCTCTGACAGCGAAGCTGTATTTGTTGATGATGTCATTAAGGATTGGAACCGAGTAGAACTTGAGAATGGCGCACTTGCGAAAGTTAAGGCACTTGATCTCACATCACGTCCTAAAGTAAAAATTGCCGATTACCGCCTTGGCTCCCCTGTTGCACGTCCAACTAAAGCGATCTGTGTGGGATTGAATTACTTGCAGCACGCTAAGGAAACTGGTGCTACACCGCCCGAGGAGCCAATCATTTTCATGAAAGCCCCGGACACTGTTGTAGGTGGCTTTGATGACATCATCGTTCCACCGGGATCGCTCAAGACAGATTATGAAGTTGAGATCTGTGTTGTGATCGGAAAGAACGCTTTGTATCTGGATTCTCCAGATCAAGCACGCGAACACATTCTTGGTTACACCATTTCACAAGATGTCTCCGAGCGTCATTGGCAGATCGAACGCAGCGGCCAATGGGTAAAGGGAAAGTCATTCCCAACCTACAATCCAGTTGGGCCATGGATTGTTACTACCGATTCATTTGAACCTGATGATGTTCGCTTGTGGTGTTCGGTCGATGGTCAGATGCGCCAAGATTCGCGTACCTCAGATTTAATTTTCGGTATTAATCATTGTGTTTGGTATATCTCGCAATTTATGGAGCTAAAAGCTGGCGACATCATTAACACTGGCACACCGCAAGGTGTAGGCATGGGACACAACCCCACCAAGTATTTATTAGGTGGCGAAGTAGTTGAGACTGGAATTGATGGAATCGGTGTGATTAAGTCACAGGTAAAGAACTACAAGAAGTCTTAGCCAAGAGGGCAATTGGCTCCTGCTTTACATTTGTATCGAGCGGAGACGAAGAGATTTGAACTCTTGAAGGGTTTTACCCCTTACCTCGTTAGCAGTGAGGCGCACTCGACCGGGCTATGCGACGTCTCCAAGTGGTGCTGGAAGTTTACAGGCTTGGGCTAGCGGTTTGAAACACGCTTTCCGACGATTGGATTAATCGTGGTTGAGGTTGAGTTATTGCCGGTGTAAGGCTTAAAGATTGCCTTCAAAGGAACCGAGTTGTGGCTTGCTGGGCGCCACGAGCAGGTGGCGATAAATGGAGAAGAGCCAGCGGTAGAGATATTGATGCATCCAGGAATCTTCTTGTTATTGGCATAGAAGGTGACTTTGCCAGTTGTCGAAGCTGTCGCAGTAAGTGAAATGGCTGAACGATAAATAGCACCCGTGCCGCCGGAAAGTGAAACGGTGGTATTTAAAATTGCGCCTGCGACTGTTGGTGCATTCACCAATATTTGAAGATTAAAGTTCGTTCGACTCGGACAGTTGCCATTGGTATAACAAAATGTCCAGTCCGGCTGATTGATTGGGCTGCTTCCAAAACCTAAATCTGGAGTCAAATTCTTAACGTGATGGTTCCAAGCAAGAACAGTTTTTCCGTCGGTGGCATTGTGAACTTGAAAAGATCCATAGGTTCCGGCTGCAGGCAAATCATCGTAATCATATGCACCATTAGCGCCTGAATAAGTCGGAGTTAAACCTGAAGGGCCATATCCGTAATCCGTTGCCCAAATTTCTAGGCGTCCTGTTTTGCCAGAGGCATTAAGAGTCGAATCACTAGCCACAACTGTTAAATCCGAAACGTTTGTTTGAATGGTGAAATCACCAGTATTTCCACCTGTGGTTGTAAGAGTTGGAACACGTAAATTTTGAACTGTGGCTGCCACTGTTGAAAATCCGGAGTTAGGTGGCGTAGATGCGCCCCACTTATCCATATCTGCATCTGCATAGGAAGTTGCTCCCGATGTATCAAATTGCATGTGATACTTGACGCGAGTGAATGCGGTAAGTGAATCAACTTTATAGGGATCGCTGTTTCCCAAACCAAAATTCGAATCGTAGACAATTAAGTCAGAGGAATCTCGAAGGGGATTACTTACGCTATATAACTTCTTCCATGGATATCCATATGGACTCGTGCCACCTGTGCCTGTGGCAGTCATGCGAATGTAATAAGGAGTTCCGGGAGTTAATCCACTTACGACATATGGACCAGTTCCAGTGATACCGGTTGCGGCCGTACTCCAACTCGATCCATCTGTTGAGTAATAAATGGAATAGCTGGAAACTCCATCGCCCGAATAAGAAGGTGCTGCCCATTGAACGGAGACACTTCCCTGTCCGGCAGTAACGGTAATTCCGGTGGGCGCAGTTGGTGCAACAGCTGCGTGTGCGGGACTGGCTGGAATCAAAAGCACGGTGAATAGCGTCGCGAATAATGCTCGCACACCCATTCTCCGCTTCAACATAATGAGGATTTTATCGCGAACCTCTAGCCATCCTCACAGGGGGTTGGCCTATTCTCTTCCCATGAGTATCTCTTTCACACGCAAAGTAGCCACTGCAGTATTCGCTCTGGCCCTCGTTTCTGGTTCAAGCTCAGCTTTTGCCGCAACAAATAGGGCAAACGGGGCGTGCACCAAAGCTGGCGCCAAAGCAACAATTGCTGGAAAGAAATATGTCTGCGCAAAGAACATAATGAAGAAATTAACATGGATGGTTCCAGCCGCCACAAGTAAGACTCCCGCAGCCAAGCCAACAATCAAAGGTGGCAGTGGTGGCGAAGGGAATGAAAGCGGCGAAGGTAGCGAAGGTAGAGAAGACGATTAATTACAGGTACAGCGCTGATCCGCAGTGAATGGCGCAAGCGCCTCTTCAATATGCTCGCCACAACC
Source organism: Actinomycetota bacterium (assembly GCA_947449535.1). GTDB lineage: Bacteria > Actinomycetota > Actinomycetes > Nanopelagicales > Nanopelagicaceae > AAA044-D11. Next base: position 19,582 of record CANFRP010000010.1, read on the forward strand.
CATCCAGGTGGCTTTTCCGCATTCATCGCATCGAACTGCACTGCACATTTGTTATTCCTATCTATTAACTGACGACTGGATGACCCGTAGCAACCCAATCAAGGATTCCATCGGTGAGGTGAAAAAATGATGTGAAACCTAGGCTCATCATTAGGCCCATCGCCGTGACTGAACGAACACCAGAACGACAGTAGACCGCATAAGCAATATCGTGATCGAGTGCGCTGACTTGTGAATCGAAATCAATTCCGTTGACATCAATATTTATGGCGCCTTCAATATGGCCCGCATGAAATTCTTCTGGAGATCGGACGTCCAAAATGACGATTGATGGGTCAGTGATTGTCTGAGCAAACTCTGATGAGCTTTGTTCCACTGTCTCCCCTTCACGCCGCACACAAAATCTAGAATTTAAATTTCTCTGTTAAGCATACATCGAGAAAATTCAATAAGTCCTCTCGCAAAGTTGCGCACCCTCTAATAGGCTGGGCGCATGAACGGTAAAGACGTACCTCGCGCCCACGATGCTCCTACCCCTCAAGGGTGGGCTGAATTTATGAAGACGGGATGGGCGCCATCGCCACTCGATGGTGTCGTCGCGACTCCTGCACTTGCTTACACAAAAGCTCGTCGTGCCAAATTATCTGCGCAATTTCCTGGTGTGCGTTTAGTAATTCCAGCTGGTTCTTTTAAAACTCGTTCTAACGACACCGATTACCGATTCCGTGCCCACTCTGCGTATTTGTGGCTGACCGGCATCACTGCATCTGATGCAGTTCCTGATTCTGTTTTGGTACTCGAACCGACCGCCAATGGTCACGAATCACTTCTCTTTATTCACCCTCGTTCAAATCGCGATACCGATGAGTTCTATCGCAGCGCACGCCATGGTGAATTCTGGGTTGGGCGTCGCATGACTTTGGAAGAGACGGAAACAAAATATGGAATTACCGTTCGCCAAGTAGATGATTTGGTGAAGTTCTTGGATTCCGAGATTGATACCTATGTTCTTCGAGGTGAAGATAGCGATGTTGATTCTGCTGTTAAGGATCGCAAGAAGAAAGATCCCGAGCTTGCCCAATGGTTATCGCAAGCACGCCTCATTAAAGATTCATTTGAAATCGCCGAGATGCAAGCAGCGGTGGATTCCACCAATCTTGGGTTCGCCGACATGGTTCGCGTCTTTCCGGCTGCGACTGCCACTAAGCGTGGAGAGCGAATTATCGAAGCAGCATTCTTTGGCCGCGCGCGGATAGAAGGTAATGAATTAGGTTATGACTCGATTGTCGCCTCTGGTTCACATGCCTGCATCCTGCACTGGATTCGCAATGATGGTGATGTGACTCCTGGTGATTTAATTTTGATTGATGCTGGCGTGGAAATGGATTCTCATTACACCGCAGATATCACTCGCACACTTCCCATCAATGGAAAATTTACTGAAGCTCAGCGCAAGATTTATATGTTGGTTTATGAGGCGCAACGTGCTGGGTATGCCGCGATCAAGCCTGGTGCAAAATTTGCTGATATTAATCGTGCATCGCAAGAAGTATTAGCTAAAGGCTTGGAGGAGATGGGAGTGCTTCCGATCTCTGCAGAAGAGTCCATGCAACCTGATTCTGGACTACATCGTCGCTGGACTGTTCATGGAGTCTCACATATGTTGGGCATGGATGTGCACGATTGCGCCCAAGCGCGTAAGGATCAGTATCTGGAAGGAACTTTAGAAGCAGGAATGATTCTCACCGTCGAGCCTGGTCTCTATATCCATCCCGATGATCTGCTCTTTCCAGCGGAATACCGGGGCATTGGTGTGCGCATTGAAGATGATGTGCTCGTTACTGAAACTGGTTGTCGGGTACTTTCTAGCGGTCTACCAAGTCACCCAGATGAGATCGAAGTCTGGATGTCTAACCTGAAAAACTAGCTAACTAGCTGCACCCCAAATGCGGCGGCGCTCACTCCTAAGATAATTGTGAGAGCAAGATAGCTAATTGCAGTTGTGCTTTTCTTATTGTGGATCAAGTTGTGAACTTCGACTGCAAATGTCGACCAAGTAGTAAAAGCTCCGGCAAAGCCGATACCAAAGAGATAACGTAAATCTCCCTTGGTGTGGATGAGAACTCCGATCACAAATGAACCAAGAATATTAATTGCCAAAGTAGCGATCGGAAATACGGTTGGTTTTATTCGTTGAATTTCCCGGCCAATAATGTAACGAAGAGGTGCGCCTAGTCCTGCGCCGAGTGCGATAAGTAGATCTCTCACTTGCTCGCCTTAGGTCTAATTGTTTTAGAAAGTATGAAGAGAATTGCATATGTACCGAGAAGTGATGCGATGAGATATGTTCCGGCTTGACCGTAATGATGTTTCGCCATCATCTGCTCGACTTCGAGTGCGAATGTGGAATAGGTTGTAAATCCGCCACAAAAACCAGCGCCGATAGCAGGGCGCCACCACCATTCTTCCTTCGGATTGTTATGCGCTTTGAGAAGAAATCCCATCAGGATTGCAGATCCTAGGTAATTAACAATCAGCGTCTGCCAAGGGAAGCCATCTGAATGAAAGGGAAGTGAAATTCCCCAACGAGCAAGTGAGCCAAAGATGCCGCCGAAAGCTACGGCAACAATTGTGTTCAGAATTGTTCTTTCGGCTTAAAGGCGTTATTAATGATTGATGAGATAGCAGAAATCAAGAATGATCCAAGGACTGCCCACCAGAATCCATCGACTTTCAAACTATCGCTCCACTTATCGGTCAGCATCAACATCGCAGCGTTGATCACCCAGGCAAATAGACCGAGTGAGAGAAGTACGGCCGGGAATGTAAGAATCTTTAAGAGTGAACCAATAAAGGTATTCACCAATCCAAAGACAAGAGCTACTTTCATATAAGTAGAAAAGCCACCACTAACTGTGATTCCTGGAAGCCATGCAGCCACGGCCCAGATCGCTATGGCAAGAGCGCCCCAACGAACGAGAAGTTTCATGTATTAGAGCATACCCTCGCGCTTGCGAATCTTGGATCCGAGCCAACGAAGTGGATCGTATTTCTCATCAACCACGCGTTCCTTCATCGGAATAATTGCGTTATCGGTGATGCGGATGTGCTCTGGGCAAACTTCAGTACAGCACTTGGTGATGTTACACATTCCAAGACCGTGCTCTTCTTGAGCGGTCTTCTTACGGTTGCGCAAAATATCCAATGGGTGCATATCGAGTTCTGCAATACGGATAAAGAATCGTGGACCAGCGAATGATTTCTTATTCTCTTCGTGGTCGCGGATAACGTGGCATGTGTCTTGGCACAAGAAACATTCGATGCACTTGCGGAACTCTTGGCTGCGCTCTACATCGATTTGTTGCATGCGTGGCTCACCTGGCTTCATGCCAACTGGTGGCTCGAAGGCAGGAATCTCCATCGCTTTCTTGTAATTGAAAGACACGTCAGTGACGAGATCCTTAATTACTGGGAATGCGCGAAGTGGCGTAATGGTGATGGTCTCTTCGTCACCAAAAGATGACACTTGAGTCATGCAAGCAAGGCGTGGCTTGCCGTTAATTTCAACGGAGCAAGAACCGCACTTGCCGGCTTTACAGTTCCAGCGAACTGCGAGGTCGTTCATCTGCTCTGCTTGAACGCGGTGAATTACATCGAGAACTACTTCGCCTTCATTGGCATCGACGGTGACGTTTTGTAGTCCGCCATCGGCTTGATTACCACGCCAGATGCGGAGACTTAATTTGCGGGCCATTAGTTGGAGCCACCCTTCGCCATCTCAACAGCAGTCATATATTTCTCAAGCTCATGGGGGTCAAAGAGATCAAAGAGCTCTTTCGGAAGAACAGGTAGCGGTTGTTGGCGCACATTTACTTGTGTTCCATCAAAGCTGGCGATGTTGTTCTTCTGGCGCCATTGCATATTCATGCCAGGGAAATCATCGCGAGTATGGCCACCGCGTGATTCTTCGCGAACGATCGCTGACTTCGCTGTTGATTCTGCAATCAACAACATATTGTCGAGATCGAAGGCTAAGTGGAAACCTGGATTGAATTGGCGATCACCAGAGACGGAAACATTTGTACTACGACGACGAATATCTGCAATTTGCTCGATTGCGGATTGAATTTCATTTCGGGTGCGAATAATTCCGACCAAGTTATGGGTAACTTCCTGAAGCTCTTGATGAAGCGCGTAAGGATTCTCACCACCGCTACGAGTAAACGGTGCTTGTACGCGATCAGCAGCTTTTGCGATTGAGGCATCAGATACTGGATTTGCCGGGTTCTTTCTTACATATTCCGCTGCGCCGACACCTGCGCGACGACCAAAGACCAAGAGATCGGTAAGTGAATTTCCACCAAGGCGATTAGAGCCATGCATTCCACCAGCAACTTCACCTGCTGCGAAAAGTCCATCGACCCCAACTGCAGCAGCAGTATCTGGATCTACTTCAACACCGCCCATCACATAGTGACAGGTTGGGCCAACTTCCATTGCTTCCTTAGTGATATCTACGCCAGCAAGCTCAAAGAATTGGTGCCACATAGATGGAAGACGCTTCTTAATAATTTCGGCAGAAAGTCGCTTGGAGACATCGAGGAATACTCCACCGTGCTCGGTGCCGCGACCTGCTTTAACTTCCGAGTTAATGGCGCGCGCAACTTCATCGCGCGGCAACAACTCAGGAGGACGGCGGTTATTGTCTTGATCGGTATACCAACGATCTGCTTCTGCTTCGTTGTCGGCATATTTATCTTTAAATACATCTGGAATGTATTTGAACATAAATCGCTCGCCATCAGTGTTGGTGAGAATTCCACCTTCGCCGCGAACAGATTCGGTAACCAAAATTCCGCGTACTGATGGTGGCCAGACCATTCCGGTTGGGTGGAATTGCAAGAACTCCATATCAACCAAATTCGCGCCAGCTTTAAGAGCTAGTGCATGACCATCTCCAGTACCTTCCCAAGAGTTGGAGGTAATTTTAAATGTCTTGCCGACTCCACCAGTTGCAAGAATTACGGCAGGTGCTTCAAATAAAACATCTGCGCCATTTTCGCGGCGATAACCATAAGCACCAGCAACTTTGCCATTCTCTTTGAGAATGTCGGTGATGGTGAGCTCAGCGAAAACTTTAATATGTGATTCGGCATCGCCATGTTCGCGCGCATCTTTTTGTTGCAGCGCGACAATGCGTTGTTGCATGGTGCGAATTAATTCAAGTCCGGTGCGATCGCCAACGTGAGCTAGGCGTGGATATTCATGGCCACCGAAGTTACGTTGGGAAATCTTGCCCTCTGAAGTTCGATCAAAGAGCGCGCCCCACATCTCAAGCTCCCAGATGCGATCAGGCGCTTCCTTGGCATGTAATTCCGCCATGCGATAGTGATTGAGGAATTTTCCACCGCGCATAGTGTCGCGGAAGTGAACCATCCAGTTGTCATTGTCATTGACGTTACCCATAGAAGCAGCAGCGCCGCCTTCTGCCATAACAGTGTGGGCCTTACCAAATAGTGACTTACAAATAATTGCAACGCTTAGTCCTGCCTCTCGCGCTTCTACTGCAGCGCGCAGTCCTGCACCACCCGCGCCAATAACGAGGATGTCGTACTTATGACGCTCTAAAGAATTTGTCATCTGTAATAGTCCTTTTAGAAGAAGTAGAGATTTGTGAAGAGATGAGTGGAAACTGAACGAACGTAGAAGTCGGCAAAGGCAACGCCGAGAAGTGAAACCCATGCAAATTCTTGATGCTTGTGATTCAAAGCGGAAACGATCGTCCATGCCTTGTAACGAATAGGGTGCTTGGAGAAATTGCGCAAGCGTCCACCAATAGTGTGACGACAGGTGTGACAAGAAGCGGAGTACAACCAAAGGAATGTGGCGTTAGCGAGGAGCACCAAGGTACCGACGCTCATGTGGCCCCAATGGCCTTTCGAATCTTTAAAAGCGAGAATCGCGTCAATAGTAAGAAGAACATTGAAAACAAGTCCAATATAGAAGAAATAACGATGTGCGTTCTGCAAAATGAGCGGAGCTTTCGTTTCACCGGTATAGGTAGCGTGTGGTTCTGCAACTGCACATGCAGGTGGTGACATCCAGAAAGACCGGTAGTAAGACTTTCGGTAGTAGTAGCAAGTCATACGGAATCCAAGTGGGAAAATTAATATAAAGAGTGCTGGGGAGAAAGTCATTCCCAAGATCTTCCAGATGCCAAATGGTTGTCCAAGTAGTGAAGAACCGGTTTCGCAAGCAGCAGATAAACATGGGGAATAAAAAGGTGAGATCAGCGGCTCGGCAAAATAGTGACCATTTTCAAATGCGCGGATTGTTGCGTAGATAATAAAAAGAATTAGGACCGAGAAAATAACGAGTGGCTGAATCCACCACTTATCTGTGCGAAGTGTGCGCTGCGAAATCTTTGCGCGGGTGCTAGAAAATACGCCGGTAGCCATAAGGAGAAGTCTCCTCAGTAGTTGAGTTAAGCGCCAGAAAGTACCCTGCGGGCGATTGGTGAAGTCAGCCACATGAGATGCGTGGAATGTGACTTAAGTAAAAATATGGCGGAGGGCGTGGGATTTGAACCCACGAAGGTTTCCCTTGCCGGTTTTCAAGACCGGTGCACTCGGCCGCTATGCGAGCCCTCCGTGGGGTAACTTACCCGAAGAGGTGCGAGGCTCAAAACTGGCCGCTATTTAGGCAGGCAACTCCAATAATTCTTCGATGATCATTGCCACTCCATCATGATGATGAGGTTCTGCAGAAAACTTTGCATTTAATTTTCCATCTGGGTGGCCATCAGACATGGCCCATGATCGACCAGCCCATCGCAACATGGAAAAGTCATTGGGATTATCACCGAATGTGACGGCATCATCTGCAGCAATTCCGGCGCGATCAGCCATCTTGGCAAGAGTTTCACCCTTACTGACACCGAGCGCTGCGATCTCTAGCAAAGAATCATGTGGATTTGAATGAGTTACCGCTGCAATACCCTCGAGCGCTTTGGTGGCAATAACAAGCATTTCATCGGATGACAAATCACCTTGCGAACATCGCGCAAGAATTTTAAGAGCTGGTGCGGTCATCGCATCTTCCGCTACATCAACACCGGTGTTATCTAATCCGGCATCCCAGCGAGGAATATAAATCTTTTCGCGATGAAAAGTGTTATTGATTTCTACTGCAAATGAAACAGTAGGAATCGCTTCCCGAAGTTTCTTAGTAATCATAAATTGGGTCTCGACTGGAACTAGCCACTCTTCCAGAATCTTCTCACCAATCAAGTCATACAACATCGCTCCGTTGGCGCAGATTGCATTTCCAAAACCAAAGGCATCTTTGATCTCTGCCATCCAGCGCGGTGGTCGGCCGGTAACAAAGAAAACTTCTATTCCAGAATTGTGCGCAGAAGTGAATGCGTTTATGGTGCGCTGAGAAATATGGCCATCATGAGTGACGATGGTGCCATCAAGATCGGTCGCAATTAACTTTGGGCGACGCCCCGGAATGCTTATGCTGGAAGTAATCTGTCGACTCCTAGGAATGGGCGAAGTGCTTGCGGAACATTTACGGAACCGTCAGCGTTCTGGTGGTTCTCCAGGATCGCAACAATCATGCGTGGAATAGCGACCAAAGTGCCATTAAGGGTTGCTACTGGCTTGGTTCCAGATTCATCGCGGTAACGAATATTAAGACGGCGGGCTTGGAATTCAGTGCAGTTAGAAGTCGAAGTAACTTCGCGATAGGCGCCTTGTGTGGGGATCCATGCTTCGCAATCAAATTTACGAATTGCAGATGCACCCAGATCCCCTGATGCCACATCGATAACGCGGAAGGGAATCTCCATTGCTTTCAAGAAATCTTTCTCCCATTCGAGCAGGCGCTTGTGTTCGGCGGCGGCATCTTCTGGCTTAATAAATGAGAACATCTCGACTTTATCGAATTGGTGCACGCGAATAATTCCGCGAGTGTCTTTGCCGTATGTGCCTGCTTCGCGGCGGAAGCATGATGAATATCCGGCATAACGAATAGGAAGATCCTCAAGGATTTCATCCATGTGATACGCCGCAAGCGGAACTTCGGAAGTTCCGACCAAATACATATCGTCTTCGACTAAATGATAAACATTTTCAGCAGCTTGGCCAAGGAATCCTGTGCCCTCCATAGCTGCTGGCTTTACAAGTACTGGTGGTAGTACCGGAATGAATCCAGCTTTGGAAGCTGATGCAATTGCATAATTAACAAGCGCGAACTCAAGCATTGCACCTGGGCCAGTGAGGTAATACATGCGAGAACCTGCGACTTTAGCGCCCCGCTCGGTATCGATCGCTTTGATGATTTTGCCGATCTCGACGTGATCTCTTGGCTCAAAGCCATCTTTTGCAAAATCACGTGGTGTTCCAACATGCTCGAGAACAACGAAATCTTCCTCGCCCCCAACTGGTGCTGCGGTATCAATCAGGTTATGAATTTTGAGAAGTAATTGTTGGGCAGCTGTTTCGAGCTCGGTGCGCTTTGAATCTGCAGCTTTAACTCGTGCAGCTAAATCCTTGGCATTCTCAAGCAAGGCCGACTTTTCATCACCTTTGGCTGCGCCTACAGCTTTAGAGAGAACGTTCTGCTCTGCGCGCAGAGTCTCAAAATCGGTGGTCGCAATTCGACGGGCTTCATCGGCAGCGAGAAGTTGGTCAACAACTCCTTCGTCTTCACCGCGAACTTTTTGAGAATGACGAACCAGATCGGGGCTCTCGCGAAGAATTTTGAGATCGATCATGTCATTAGCCTACCTATTACTTATTCGCGCCAACGCGAGGGTAAGAGCCAAGTAGGCGAATATCTTCACAAATTGCACGAACACCTTCGACTGCCTCAGCGACTTTAGGATCTTGGATATGACCTTCGGCATCAATAATGAAGTGATAGTGACCAAGCTCGAGTCCTGTGGGGCGGCTCTGAATAAAAGTGAGGTTGACGTTGCGCTTAGCAAATTCAGTCAATATTTCAAGAAGGGCACCTGCGTGATCGATGCCAATGAATGCGGCAAGTGAGGTGCGATCATTTCCGGTTGGGGCAGGAATTGCACCTGGGCGTTCCACAACTACAAATCGAGTAACCGCGCCATTGTTGTCGCCAATATTTCTAGCTACTACTGAAAGCCCGTATTTCTCTGCCGCAATCTCGGCCGCAATAGCAGCGCCCCAATTTCCTTCTGACAATCCTTTAGCCGCCGCAGCTGTTGAGGCGGTCTCGACATATTCAGCACTTGGAAATTCACGAGCGATATATGAGCGGCACTGCGCTTCGGCATGAGGATGTGTGGCAATTTTCGTAATTGGCTTTCCCGCATTCTCAGGCAAAACCATAAGTGAAAAAGTGACGGGGAGAGTTGTTTCGGCTGAAACAACAAGCGGGTCACCAGTGGCGAGTTCATCGAGCGTGCGCGCAACAACTCCCTCTACCGAATTTTCAATCGGCACTAGCGCTTTAGTGGCCTCCCCGGTGCGCACTGCATTTATGGCAGCAGTGACATTTGCAAAGGGAATGAGCTCGTCGTTGGGGCCGGTTATTTGCCGAAGCGCCTGCTCGGTAAATGTTCCCGAAGGTCCGAGATAGGCGTATTTGGTCACTAGCCAATCTTAACGGAGGGCCTGCCGAGCATGAAATGGAATATCGGTAATGAGCACATCTACCCCGAGTTCTGCGCACATTCTTTGATCTGATGGCTCATTAACAGTCCACACATAAATTGGCTGGCCTTGATTCTTGGCTTTAGCAACAATAGAAGGGTGCTCCTTGATTAGCGCAACCGAGGGTCCTGTTATCGCAAAACGATCGAAATATTTCTTGATTCGAGAACCGGTCAAATACACAGTTTCGAATGGTGAAGAAATAACTCTATTGAGCGCCCACCACGAAAATGACATGATGACAATTTCAATTCCACTTTCGGCTATCTCCACTCGATGATCAAAGAGGGTTTTTAATAACTCTCTTTCAATGGCGCCACGAAACTTTACCGGATGCTTTGTTTCGATTGCTAAATCTTTTTTATTCGTAATTGCAATTTTGAGTAATTCGGTAAATAGGAGGGGTTTGGCGAATTGCAATTCGTCATATGTTGTATGAGAAATCTTCTTCTTAATACCTGAGATTCTCTGCGTATCTGCATCGTGCCAACAAATAATTTGGCGATCTTTGGTCAACCGGAGATCGCATTCAAAGCCATCAGCACCTTGATCGATTGCACCTAAATATGCCTCGCGGCTCATCTCTATGAAGTCGCGCGATGCCCCGCGGTGCGCATAAATCTTCATCCCCATATGAGTTGGCCCTTTGCTCGCTTGTAATCGCTGGTCTAGTCTTGCATCTATATTCGCACGATTCGAGCAGAGGAGGGTAGTAATGGGACTTACTTTTAAAGCTATTGCGCTCTCCGACAGAGGATTGATTCGTGACGGAAACGAAGATGCCGCAATTATTTCCTCCGCACTGGTCGCTGTTGCCGATGGAATGGGCGGACATGCCGCCGGTGAAGTTGCTTCAAAACTAGCCATTACCAAACTTCAGGCGAGCCACGAACAATCACTACTTGCCGCTGCTGATGAAATTAATGATGAGATCGCAGCCCAACAAAGTGACGATAAAGCCTTATCGGGTATGGGAACCACACTTACGGCACTTGCAATGATCGACGATGAAATCCAACTTCTTCACATTGGTGATTCTCGTTGTTATAAGTACTCAAAAGGAAAGCTCACCCAATTTAGTTATGACCACACCGTCATGCAAGAACTCATTGATCAAGGACGACTTTCACCAGATGAAGTAAGCAGCCATCCTCAGCGCTCATTGCTGACCCAAGCACTTATGGGTAACCCTGGAATTAGTCCGCTCACCATTTCTATTCCTGCTAATAAGGACGATACATTTTTATTGTGTAGTGATGGACTCACCACCGTTCTCTCCGATAGTGAAATAGCGGCAATTGTTAAGAAGTCAGATTTTGCAGAGATCCCCGCTCAATTAATCAGCGCCACTAAGGCAAAAGGTGCGCCAGATAATGTGACTGTTATTTGGGTAGAAGTTTCTGATTCACCAGATAGTTATATGGAATTGCTGGGAGCTGCGCGTGGATAATTTATTTGGAGGGCGCTACCAGCTCGGCGCAATGATCGGCACCGGCGGCATGGCAGATGTTTATCTCGCTTATGACCAACGCCTCTCCCGTGAGGTCGCCGTAAAAGTTTTGCGAAGTGATTTAGCGCGAGATCCATCTTTTATTTCTCGCTTTCGTAAGGAAGCACTAGCTGCGGCTGGACTAAACCACCCAGGAATTGTTGCTGTCTATGACTCCGGCGAAGAGGGCGATCGCTCATACATTGTGATGGAGCTTGTGAATGGCCAAACTCTTCGCGAAATAATAAAGAGCGGCGAACATATTTCAATCGATGATATTTTGCGAATAGCTGTTGGAATTCTCGACGCACTGTCATATTCACATGCAAATGGACTTATTCATCGCGATATCAAGCCAGGAAATGTAATGATCACCGATAGTGGTGATATTAAGGTGATGGACTTCGGCATCGCGCGTGCGATGGATGATGTTGGCGCCACAATGACCAGCACCTGGAATGTTGTTGGCACTGCGCAATATTTATCTCCCGAGCAAGCCACTGGTGAAGTTGCTGATGGTCGAAGTGATATTTATTCAGTGGGGTGCTTGCTCTATGAATTAATTACTGGTCGCCCACCATTTACTGGTGACACTCCGGTCGCTATTGCCTACCAACATGTATCTGGTGAACTCATCCCCGCCTCTGACATTGTCGAAGATTTAGATCCTGGACTCGACACCATATTGGAAGTTGCACTCGCAAAGAATCCGAACGATCGTTACCCCACCGCTGATGAAATGTTGCGCGATATTCGCTTGGTGGCATCTGGCCATGAAGTCACCACAAAGATTCGTCGCGTGGTTCCCACAAAGAATAAGTGGATCATTGCAATATCAGCTTTATTAGTCGTTCTTATGTTGGGCGTTGCCTATGTAATTTCGCCGACTCCCACCATTTCGCAAAATGTTATTCAGCTCCCCAACGTTGTAGGACTTACTGAAGAGCAAGCAACAGCGCTTCTTCAAGGCTTCACTCTCAACATCTCTCGCGCACCAGATTCAAAGATTCCAGTGGGAAGAGTTGCTACTCAATTACCGCTTGCCACATCTCGCGTTCCGCAAGGCAGCAGCGTAACTTTGACGATTTCTTCAGGTCCTGGCGATACCGCCATCCCGGTCGACATCATTGGTAAGAATCTCTCCGAAGCGCGAAATATGCTGGCATCGGTGGGCCTTGTTATTTCGCAGACCACTCCCGTTGATTCCAATTCAAATCCCGGAGTCGTTTTGAAAGTAACTCCATCACCAGGGTCGGTTATTCCCGCAGGTTCTGGTGTTGTTCTTGAAATCGCTAGCGGTAATTTACAAATTCCTGCACTCGTAAATTTATCTGAAATCGAAGCAAAAACTATTCTTGCGCAGGCTGGATTGCTCGTAAAAATGGTGACTATTAATGATCCTTCTCAGCAATACGATGTTGTGCTTGCGCAAGCACCAAGCGCAGGTGCGAGTGAGGCGATTGGGTCTTCCGTGACTATTACTGTAAACAAAAAGAGTTAATTCTTATTTACTACTGGTGACAAACCTTCGGAGCGTTTGCGAGCGCCGAGATCTCCGCACTTCACTAACCAATTACCTAATAGTTGATGTCCATGTTCTGTCAGCACTGATTCTGGATGGAACTGCACTCCCCAAATGGGAAGAGTGTTATGTTGAATAGACATCACAACACCTGACTCTGTTTCGCCAGTTACTTCGAGCTCTGCTGGAATTGTCGAACGTTCGATCGCTAACGAGTGATATCTCGTTGCAATAAATGGCGATGGGATCTCTTCAAAAATTCCGGTCTTCTTATGTGTTACAACTGAAGTCTTCCCATGCAGCAACTCCGGTGCCCGCGAAACAGTCGCGCCATATGCGACACCGATTGCTTGATGTCCCAAACACACCCCAAATAAAGGGATCTTCTCTGCTGCGCAAAATTTCACCATATCAACACTGATGCCAGCATCGATCGGGGTTCCAGGGCCGGGAGAAATAAGTACTCCGTCATAACCGTGGGCATCTTCGGCAGTGAGTTGGTCATTGCGAATCACTGTGCACTCAGCGCCGAGTTGGCCGAGATATTGCACCAAGTTAAAGACGAAGGAGTCGTAGTTATCGACCACCAAAATCTTTCTGGGCTGGCTCGGGGCAGCCGATGGGCTCGCATTCATGTGCTTATTGTGGTGTAACCTTCGGGCATGCCTAAATCCAAGGTCCGCAAAAAGAACAAGAGCGTTGATCCAGCTTTTATCGCTGCTTCAACCCAAGCGCCCCATGAGGCGCCAGAAAGTCCTGCCTGGCTCGTGCCCGTCATGTTGTCCGCCTTCATCGCCGGACTCATCTGGATTGTCATCTATTACGTCAGCGGAACGAAGGGGCCTGTCTCTTCATTCCACGCTTGGAATATGGCGGTTGGTTTTGGCTTTATCGCGGTGGGCTTCTCGCTTGCCACCAAATGGCGCTAACCCACCCTTAAACTCCCAGTAAATAACACGCATGTAATTCTCCACACCGTGGATAACTGTTGTGGATAACTTAGAGCGGAATTTCGGCTCGCTCTCAGGAAACCCCCAGACTCTGGGAGCATTCTCTCCTCATGACTACAGCCACCGCCGCCGCTCCCATCGCTACGCCAGCAACAACACAGCGAATTCTCGTCGTTGATGACGAGCACAGCATCTCGGATCTGATTGCAACCAGTCTTCGCTTCGTTGGCTTTGATGTTCGCACAGCTGCCAGCGGTTCTGAAGCGCTACAGATTGCTGAAGAATTTAAACCTCATGCCCTAATTCTCGATGTGATGCTCCCCGACCAGAATGGCTTCGAAGTCTGTCGCCAATTACGTCAAGATGGCCACAATGTAGGAGTTCTCTTCTTAACAGCGAAAGATGCGGTTGAAGACAAGATCACTGGATTAACGATCGGTGGCGATGACTATGTGACAAAGCCATTTAGTTTGGAAGAGCTTGTTGCTCGTCTTCGCGCATTATTGCGTCGAATCGGGGCAGTTGAGATTGAAGTAGATGATGAGAAAGTTCGCTTTGCCGATCTGGAACTTGATGAGGCTACTCATGAAGTTCGTCGCGCCGGGAATCTCATCGAACTCTCCCCTACCGAATTTCTCTTACTCCGCTATTTGATGATTAATGCTGATCGAGTGGTTAGTAAGTCCCAAATTCTTGATCATGTCTGGCAATACGACTTCCGTGGCGATGCTGGAATTGTCGAAACATATGTCTCCTACCTACGTAAAAAGATTGATATTTACGAGCCTGCACTAATTCATACCGTTCGTGGCGTGGGTTATCGCATGCGCATGCCAGCTAAAAAGTAATATTTAGCAATGAGATCTCCGCTGCGTAAGATCGCTCTGCGCCATTGGTCTCTCCGACTCCGCTTGATTCTGGCTACCTTATCTTTGGCGGCAATTGCGATTGTTGCTTCAGATTTTGCAGCTAGCGCCTCTCTTAAAACTTTTCTGCTTCAGCAAGTTGATGCCCAGCTAGAAAATGTGGCCACAAACTCAATTGCTCGATTAGATCGTGCCGGAATTGATCCCAACAGTGATGCAATGGGAAGCGCTCGTTCTGATGATCAGCCATACAAGCCTGTTCGCCCATTAAATAATGTCCCCACTGCAACATCTGTCACGCTCTTAGATTTGATGGGAAATGTTGTTGGGCAAGTCGGTGGAGATCTCACCGTTGAAGATGGAACCAGTCCTTTTGTCGGACTCCAACCCGCAGAAGTCATTAGTTATCAAGGCCGACCTTTTACTATTCACGGCGAAGATGGCGCTCCCGATATTCGAGTTATCGCTCGATTGTTGCCATCAGGTGTTGGTACCGCGGTTGTATCAGTAACCCTCGATAGCGTTGATCGCACACTTGCCAAATTACTAGCGCTATTCCTTCTTATCAGCGCCATAGTTCTCTTAATTATTGGTCTCGTCTCCTATTTATTAATTCGCTTGAGCTTGCGGCCACTCACTGAAATCGAAGGGACTGCGCAGGCGATTGCCGATGGTGATCTCTCTGCCCGTTTACCTGAAGGAAATCCCAAGACGGAAGTTGGCCGATTGACGGGATCACTGAACCGAATGCTCTCTCGTATTGAAGAATCATTTGCGGTGCGTGTGGAGTCAGAGACAAAGCTACGTAGATTTGTGGCTGATGCAAGCCACGAACTTCGCACTCCGCTCACCGCAATTCGAGGCTTCGCTGAATTACATCGCCAAGGCGCAGTCCAGGGTGAGGAAAAAACCAAAGAACTTATTGGTCGAATTGAAAATGAATCAATTCGTATGAGTTCACTTGTCGAGGATTTACTACTTCTCGCACGACTAGATCAATCGCGCGAACTTAATCGAGATCCAGTGGATATTGAGCGCTTAATTGATGAAGCTGTTGCATCTGCCAAAGCGGCTGGTCCTGATCATCCAATTGCGGTGAAAATCGAAGGCGAAGATCTATTTGTCCTAGGTGATTCGATGCGTATTCACCAAGCGATAGCAAACTTATTAGCAAATGCTCGTACACATACCGAAAATGGAACTTTGATCACGGTCACTGCCAAGCATGTAGATAATGAAGTTTCCATCTCGGTTGAAGATCAGGGTGGCGGGCTATCGACTGAAGACCAAGCGAAAATCTTTGAACGTTTCTATCGCGCCGATCCATCCCGCGTTCGCGTTCGCGGCGAAGGAAGCGGGCTGGGCCTTTCGATTGTTCATGCAGTAATGCAGGCGCATGGTGGTTCGGTAACAGTGGATTCAGCGCCCGGCAAGGGAGCTACTTTTACGCTTCACTTCCCGATTGGGGATTAGCTTCCATTTGGCGAAGAAGTGCAATCCGCTCACTTAATGGTGGATGGGTGCTAAATAACTTTGAGACCGAACTGCTATCTAGTGGTGATTCAATCCAAATATGCGCCACTGAATTAGATTTCTGACGCACCACGGTGGAATCTGATTGCAATACTTCAAGGGCTTTGCGTAGCCCGGAAGGATTGCGAGTAAAAGCTACTGCAGTCGCATCGGCTAAAGATTCACGATTACGGGAAATTGCTGATTTCAAAAGTAGCGCGGCAAGTGGCGCAAGAATTAGTACGATAATTGAAGCGATTGCTGCAAATGGGTTGGAGTTGTTCTCGCTATCGCGATCACGACCGCCACCAAACCACATCATGCGCATCAGGAAATCACTCAACATTGCAATCGCACCTGCTGTAGTGGCAGCGACCGCCGAGACCAAAGTATCTCGATTAGCCACGTGGGCCATCTCATGAGCGATTACTCCTTGTAGTTCATCGCGATCCATCACTTCCAGGATTCGAGTCGTAAAGGCAATAAGTGCGTGCTCTGGGTTGCGGCCAGTGGCGAAGGCATTAGGGGCAGAATCTTGAACTATTGCCACCTTCGGCATCTTGAGGCCACTAGCTATTGCAACCTCTTCAACAAGATTAAAGAGTTCCGGAGCTTGATCACGCTGTACGACTTTGGCACCAGTCATAGTCAGAACCAAAGTGTCGGAGGCAAAGTAGGAACCCCAGACAGATATCAGCGCGATACCCACCGCAATAGGCATTACTGCCGTGGACGATTTACCGAAATATGTAAGTGCAGCATAAGCAACTGCAACAACCAAGATGCCCATACCCACGAGCAGACCAATTGTCTTACGGCGATTTGATAACTGTAGTTTGCGAAAATTCATAGATGAATATCTAGAACTTTACATTTGGGACGTTGCGATCTGTTGGGTTTTCAATTTCGTAAAACTCGCGAGCACTAACTTTCGCAATTCCGGCAAAGAGGCTAGAAGGAAATGTCTTTACGCTTTGATTGAGCGAGCGCACATTATCGTTATAGAACTGGCGCGCAAAGGAAACTTTATTTTCGGTAGTGGAGAGCTCTTCTTGAAGTGATAAAAAATTCGCTGATGCTTTGAGGTCTGGGTAAGCCTCGCTGACTGCGAGTAATCCACGAAGGGCTTGGGTCATTGCGCCATCTGCAGCTGCAACATCTCGAACGCCAGTCGCTGAAGTCGCTTTCGCACGTGCCGCCACCACGCTTTCAAGCGCTGATTTTTCGTGTGCGGCATAACCTTTTACCGTCTCGACGAGATTGGGAATTAAATCAGAGCGACGCCTGAGTTGAACTTCAATTTGCGCAAATGCTTCATCGACCGAAATGTTAAGTCGAACAAGTCGGTTATACATCCCGACGCCAATGACAATAATAAGTGCGAGAACTGCGAGAACGATGAGAACTGTCACGTGGTTACCTTTCGCTTAGGAAGTACCTAAACGGTACTAGGTTTATTTAACTTGTGATTTATGAAAATTAAGCCAAGACTTCGAAGGCGTAGGGCCACGTTGTCCTTGGTAGCGAGAACCGTAGAGCGCAGAGCCGTATGGATGCTCAGCAGGTGATGAGAGTTTGATGAGACAGAGCTGACCAATTTTCATACCTGGGTGCAAGCGCACGGGAAGATTTGCAACATTGGAAAGTTCGAGCGTGATGTGTCCAGAAAATCCAGGATCAATAAATCCTGCAGTTGAGTGTGTGAGCAATCCGAGGCGACCAAGAGATGACTTTCCTTCTAGGCGACCTGCAATATCGTCGGGAAGCGTGATGATTTCGTAGGTGCTTGCCAAAACAAATTCGCCAGGGTGCAAAATGAAATCCTCATCTGGCCCAACAGCAACTTCGCGAGTGAGATCTGGTTGTTCGATAGAGGGATCGATCACTGAATATTTGTGGTTTTCAAAAACTCGGAAGAAGCGGTCCAAGCGGACATCCACGGAGGATGGCTGGATCATGGCGTTATCGAAAGGCTCGACTTTTACGCGGCCTTTTTCGATTTCGGACTTAATATCGCGATCACTGAGTAGCACGAGCGAAACCCTATACCGCGCGCTCTACTTGATTATGTTACTGACCAGTAGCAAACTTGGGTCATGACCCACTACACAGCAAATCTCCGAGATATCGAATTCTGCCTCTTCGACCTCCTTGGGCGAGACTCCATTTTAGGAACCTCTCTCTATAAGGAGTTCGATCGCGAAACTGCAATGGGCATGCTCGAAGAAGTAAAGCGCATGGCCGAGAACGACCTAGCAGCATCATTTGTAGAAGGCGATCGCAAAGGCGTTGATTTCAATAAAGCTACTGGCGATATCAAAGTTCCCGAAAGTTTTAAGAAGTCATATCGCGCATACATGGATGGAGAATGGTGGCGCGTTGATGCACCTGTAGAACTGGGTGGTACTGCTGTTCCGCCATCAGTTCGTTGGGCGATGGCAGAAATGGTTCTGGGTTCTAATCCATCTGTTCACATTTATGCCTCAGGAACTTCCTTCGCACAAGTGGCTTATTACCTTGGCACAGATAAGCAGAAGAAAATTGCAAAACATATGGTGGAGAAAGATTGGGGCGCCACCATGCAACTCACCGAACCTGATGCTGGTAGTGATGTCGGTGCTGGTCGTTCGAAAGCTGTACAACAACCAGATGGAACATGGCACATCACTGGAACTAAAAGATTTATTACATCTGGTGATTCAGATTTGAATGAAAATATTATTCACTACGTCCTCGCGCGCCCGGAAGGCGCTGGTCCCGGAACAAAAGGTTTGAGTCTCTTCTTAGTTCCAAAGTTCATGTTTGATTTCGAAACCGGAGCTCTCGGAAAACGCAATGGTGTTTACGTCACCAATGTTGAACATAAGATGGGACTCAATGTTTCTGCTACATGCGAAATGAACTTGGGAGAGAAAGAGCCTGCTGTTGGCTATTTACTTGGTGAAGTTCATCAAGGAATTGCACAAATGTTCAAGGTCATCGAATTCGCTCGAATGATGGTGGGAACAAAGGCAATTGCCACTTTGAGCGCTGGATACCAACAAGCTCTCGCTTACGCAAAAGTTCGAGTGCAGGGCGGCGATATGAAAGTAATGAATGACAAAGCAAGCCCCCGAGTCACCATCATTAATCATCCCGATGTTCGCCGCTCTTTAATGGTACAAAAATCATATTCCGAAGGTATGCGCGCACTTGTGCTTTACACCGCCTCCATTCAAGATGCCATCGCTATCGCTCGCTCTGAAAATGATGATGAGAGAATTGGCGATCTTGAAGCGCTCAATGATCTACTCCTTCCAATTGTTAAGGGCTATGGATCCGAAAAATCCTGGGTATTGCTTGGCACTGAATCACTTCAGACATTTGGTGGATCTGGCTTCACTCAAGATTGGCCATTAGAGCAATATGTGCGCGATGCCAAGATCGACACTTTGTATGAGGGAACCACGGCAATTCAGGGTCTGGATTTCTTCTTCCGCAAAATTATTAAAGATAAAGGTCGCGCAATTGGATTGCTAGCAAAGGAGATTAATACTTTTGCAACATCTGGTGGGGCTTTAGCTGAGGAGAAATTATTACTCGGAAAAGCCCTCGAAGATGTCAATGCAATTATGGGAACTCTTGTTGGCTTTGCAATGGAGTCACAAAATAATTCTGCGGAAATTTATAAAGCAGGTCTTCAGACTTCACGTCTCTTGATGTCGGTTGGCGAGACAATTATTGGTTGGCTCCTACTTCGCCAAGCAGATATTGCAATCGAAAAGTCAGCTAACCCTGGCCGCGATGCCGATTTCTACGCTGGAAAAATAGCGGCAGCGAAATTCTTTATTCGAACCGTTCTGCCTCACCTCGCCGCAGAACGCATAATCGTTGAAGCAGAAAATGGCTCTATTATGGAGATTGCAGAAACAGCCTTCTAATACCGCTATGGTTGCGCGGTGTTAAAAAAATATCGCGCTGAACTCTTCCTCCTCCTCGGGTCCATCACCTTTTCCTTTAATGGAGTGGTTGCAAAGATTGTTCTGAAGAATGGCTTGGATTCGTGGCACATGGTCCAGATTCGATGCACTGGCGCCCTCATCATTATTTTGACTTACGTTCTTCTTAAATTCCCACGCGGCATCAGAATTAAGCGCTCTGAGGTTCCACATCTCTTTGCTTTTGGATTATTTGGGGTAGCGGCGGTCCAATTCTTTTACTTCATCTCTATTCGCCTGCTCGATGTCTCAATCGCCTTGCTTATTGAATTCACTTCACCAATTTGGATTGTTCTTTGGATGAGATTTGTAAATAAGAAACATATCTCGCCGCTCATGTGGTGGGGGCTCGGGATTGGGTTTGGCGGAATGATCCTTCTCGCCCAAGTCTGGAAGGGGCTTACGCTTAATGGTTGGGGTGTGATTTCCGCAGTTTTTGATGCTTTCGCTCTCGCCTCCTATTTCTTGCTCGGCGAAAAGATTGGCAAAGTTAAATCCAGTGAAGTGATGATGGTCTGGGGCTTTGGAATTACCGCCGCGATCTTTGCCATCATCAAACCTTGGTGGAGTTTTCCCTATTCAATCTTTAGTAAGAAGATGGAGCTTGCAAGCGATGGGGTGGGGCCATTCGCCGGTCATTATTCCTATGGCTGGATTCTTATTCTCTGGGTTGTCATCATGGGAACCGTTGTTCCTTATTTTTGCGTGATCACCGGACTCAAAGGGCTCAATGCTTCAACGGCCAGCGTTATTGGAATGCTCGAGCCTGTTCTCGCGGGAATCTTCGCTTGGATCTGCCTCAGCGAGAAACTTTCTTCAATTCAACTAGCGGGTGGAGCAGTAGTACTCGTCGGTATTTACTTGGCCGATAAAGCGAAGAATTCGATTTAGGGTAAATTCGGCACATGGAAATTTTCTCAGATCTATTGGCTGCTAATAAGGATTTCGCTGCTGCATTTAAATCTGAAGCGCTGACGGGCCAGGCTAAGAAAGGCCTCGCGATTGTCACTTGTATGGATTCGCGTATTGATCCACTGCATATTGTGGGCATGCACGCAGGCGATGCAAAAATTCTACGTAATGCCGGCGCCCGCGTTACTGATGACGTTCTTCGAACACTTGTCTTAGCTACCCACCTCTTGGGTGTTACTCGAATTTTGGTTATGCCTCATACCGATTGCAGAATGGCTTCAGGTACTGAAGATGAGATTCATGCGGCCATTAAAGAAAAATCTGGGGTAGATACTCGCGGAATTGAAATTCGCACCGTTCGTGATCAGCTCACTGCACTCAAGACCGATATCACTCGGATCGAAAGTTATCCATTACTTGCCCAAGGCATAAAGGTAATGGGAGCGATCTACGATGTCTCCACCGGTCTGATCACTCCCATTAATTAATTACTTTTAATTACTACTTAACAATCCCTGCTGCAACTAGCGCTGAGTCATATGCAGCGTGGGCTGCCTTTTGAACAGCAGTGTTAATTGTTCGAGCTTGCGTGACTGTATTTTTAAAGAGAAGATTTGCTGCAGCAAGAGCTGCCTTCTTCTTTTTCGCATCGGTCAAGGCATTAGCTGCTGTTGTACCTGCGATACGCGCTGTGGTTGCGTTTTCGATCGCGGTAGCAAGATTGTTCTTACCCAATGCGATTGCGCGTAATTCGGCGGTTATTGCATTGGATCTGGCCAAGCGCTGTGCCTGAAGTGTTGCCTTTTGGGCTGGAGTTAGTTTGGTTGTGACATTAGTAGTGTCGGCTGCATAGGCACCAGTTGAAACAACTGAAAGTGCAAGTGCTGTACCAATGGCTATTGATGAATAAATTCTTGTTACCTTCATGGAAACTCCCTAAGTCGTAGAGGAAAAACCTCTAAGAGCAGGCTATGGGAGAACTATGTATATTGCCTGTTCAAATTCTGGCAATAACCTGAGTGTTAATTGTCGCGCTGGAAAGAATTCTCACCTGAGTAATTAGATGCAGGTGCGAGATCGCTGAAACGAGCAAAGTGCAATTGGGCAGAGACAGCGATGGTTCGTGTTGGGCCGTTACGGTGCTTGGCAATTATGAGATCTGCTTCGCCAGAACGCCCACCACCGTCATACATATCATCGCGGTGAAGAAGGATTACAACGTCGGCATCCTGCTCAATAGAACCAGATTCACGGAGGTCAGAGAGCATTGGGCGCTTATCTGCGCGCTGCTCGGGACCACGGTTGAGCTGTGAAATTGCAATAACAGGAACTTCGAGTTCTTTTGCAAGCAACTTTAAGTTACGTGAAAATTCCGAGACTTCTTGCTGACGATTCTCTACGCGCTTACCTGCAGTCATGAGCTGGAGGTAATCGATAATGATTAGCTTGAGATTGTGACGCTGCTTAAGGCGTCGAGCCTTTGCTCGAATCTCCATAAGAGACATATTGGGTGAATCATCAATAAATAGTGGTGCTGCGGAGATCTCGCCCATTCGCTTGGCAAGACGCCCCCACTCTTCATCCGACAAAGAACCGGATCGAATGTTATTAAGAGGTACTCGCGCTTCTGCTGAGAGCATACGCATTGTGATTTCTGAGCGAGACATTTCTAGGGAGAAGATGACGCAGGCATCGCCTTCGTGAATTGATGCATAACGTGCAATATCGAGACCTAGTGTTGACTTACCAACTGCAGGACGCGCAGCGAGAACAATCATGTTGCCGGGATGGAATCCATTTGTTAAACCATCGAGATCTTTGAATCCGGACTTAACGCCTTCACTACCAACGCCCTTAGAGATACTTTCGATCTCATCAAGTGCTGCTGGCAGAAGCTCTGAGAGCTGAATGTAATCTTCGGTGGCGCGTCGCTCGGTGACCTGATAAACCTCTGCTTGCGCAGCATCTACCGCTTCATCAACTTCGCCTTCTTGCGAATAACCGATCTGAACAATCTTTGTTCCGGCCTCAACCAATCGACGCATGATTGCGTGATCGCGAACAATGCGTGCGTAGTAGCCAGCATTCGCGGCGGTCGGTACAGATGAAATTAAAGTATGGAGATATGGCGCGCCACCTGCACGCGCGATATCACCACGTTTTGTTAGTTCGGCTACGACGGTAACTGGATCGGCAGGTTCGCCGCGGCCATAGAGATCAATAATTGCATCGTAAATAAGTTCGTGCGCAGGACGATAGAAATCGCGTTCACGAATAACTTCGACCACATCTGCGATCGCATCTTTGCTTAATAACATTCCGCCAAGCACGCCTTGTTCTGCAGCGAGATCTTGTGGTGGTGTTCGTTCGAACTCAGCTCCAGCCGATGAACTCGAGCGGAAATTTTCTGCCCCGCGGCTTGGAAGTTCGGAGATGCTCATGGAGGTATTCTCCAAGTGAGCACTGACATTCCCTATTAAGCGGGAGAGCGCCTGTGTATGTGCCTGTGGGGAAGGTGTGAAATGCGGTGGAGAAGGTGTGTATAAAGGGTGGATAACTCCCCCAGGAAGGTGGATTCCACGCTCATTCACGCTCATTGCCCTGTGGGTAAAAGTAATTTGGGGAGTCTCACAATATAAGAATCTCTCAAATGCATAAATCGTCTGCGCATTTACGGTGTAACAATCATGAAACGGATAATTTCTCTAGCACTCATCATCATTGGGCCACTCATTTCGACCCCAACGGCCTCAGCAGCAAATCTCCCATTTACCGGTGCTGTCACTAAGGGGGAATGCCAAGTTGCAGCGTTTATGGTCCCACTTGCGACCGATATCAAAAATATTTCACAGCTAGCACTCTCAATAATTTCACGAGTTCCTGGTGCGGGAAAAGTCGCTACTTTGGGAAATCTCGCAATTACTGGTGCGGGAAATATTGGTGAGGCAATAAATGGCTACCCGATGAAGAAGGACGACCCAACCGAAGTAAGCGCATTTAATAAGTTGCGCGACGGAATTATTGGAATGAATGCCGCAAAAGATACTGCCGTGGAAATCACTTCTATTCTTACGGAGCCAATGACCGCCGTTAAGTCTTGGGATAAGGCTGGAACTTATGAAGTTGCCATTGACCCTAGTGCTCTTTCTAAAGATCAAGTAAGCAAAATATTTCAAAACAAAATTCGCCCTGGGGCTACTAACTTTAAATTAAAGGCTGTTCAATTTGTAAAAGTTGAAAAGATTGGTGGAGTACTAACTCTCACAAAAACTTTTACTGCAATTGGAGTTGTAGGAGATGTCCTCAGCTTAAAAGAAACTGGTAGCAAAATAATTGGCACTCCAAAGGACATTAGCTCGGGGTTGAATCTCTGTAGCATGATGAAGTAGTAGTCCAAGCAAAAAGCCCCGCTAATCACTTAGCGGGGCTTTTAAATTATTACTTATTAAGCAGCAACAACATTAATGCTGATGTTTGCAACTACGCCGGCATGAACTGAAACCTTTGCAGAGTGCTTTCCAACAACCTTGATGTGGCCAACAACTTTGATGCCGTGGCGATCGATAT
>CANFRP010000011.1 GCA_947449535.1 Actinomycetota bacterium
ACGCCCAAGCACCAACGCCAGTTGGCATATTCAGTGAGAGTTCCACCAAGAATCAGACCAATGGCAGCGCCACCTCCGGAAATTGCGCCATAGACACCAAATGCACGTGCCCGCTCTTTGGGAAGCGTGAATGTGACGTTGATGAGTGAGAGCGCAGCAGGTGCGAGCATTGCTGCAAATGCACCTTGTAATCCACGAGCAGCAAAGAGGAGTGCTTGAGTTGATGCGATTCCGCCAAGTGCCGAAGCACCAGCAAATCCAATCAAACCAATAATGAAGACCTTCTTACGGCCAACGAAGTCTGCGATTCGTCCACCGAGCAAGAGGAGTGATCCAAATGCGAGTGAGTAGGCGGTAACAACCCACTGGCGATTTGCGTCTGAGATATGAAGCGCCTTCTGCGCTTGAGGAAGTGCAATATTTACGATCGATGCATCGAGCACAACCATCAGCGATGCAATCGCGATGACGAGTAGTGCACGCCATCGATTGGGATCTAGACCGTTTTGATCCAATACAGGGCCTTTTGACATGTTTTCTCCTTGAAGGTTTGTTACGAAAGCGCAATTCTCTCTAAAGAATGCGGATATATCCTGTTGGTGCCATGCGGTGCGAAAGTGATCTCTCACTCACGCCGTGAGGAGTTAGCGAGAGAGTATTAAACGGCCCCAGTTCTGAAGGATTGGCTTCCATGTCCGGATGAGTTCGGCTTCAGATTCATTCATCTCTGGGGCGACTGTGGTCTTACCTGATTCCTTAAATGATTGGAAAGCATTGTCATTATGGGCTTCCCAGAGCGCTACCAGAGCAGCATCTGCTTCGGGATGGAATTGAACCGCATATGTCGCCGACCCCATTTTGTAGATTTGATTCTGACAATGCTCGGAGCTGGCGATAGTGGTGGCGCCGACCGGAAGCTGGGAAACGTAATCTTCATGCCATAGCGCCGCGATCGATCCAGATGCAAAATTCATTACCGGATCATTTGCTGCCTCTGGAAGTAGCTCAATGTTATAGACGCCAATTTCATTAATTTGCTGGCGAGAAATAGTTCCACCATTTGCTGCAGCCAATAATTGCGCTCCTAAACAAATTGCAAAAATTGGAATATCTCGCTTCACTGCATCGGCAAGCATGAGTCGTTCATTGGCAAGCCAAGGTGCAGTGAGATCATCAAGTGCGTTCATATGTCCACCTAGTGGCATAAGCGCATCGACATTATCAGGAACGGTTGTGGGGACGGGCTCACCAGCGAAAGCTCTTAATACTTGGATTTCAATATCTAATTCAGATAACCACAAACCTGCTAGGTGCGGTGGATCTTCCTCGTCATTTTGAATTGCGAGAAGCACTTTTTTCTTATTGAGCATTGGAGAATCCTCTCATGTAGATCTTGAATTTTTTTTGAAAAAAAGTCCATTAATACAAGAAAATTCAATAATAGACGCGCGAATCATGCGCGGTTATGGAAAGAAATTCAGAGCTCTGGTACCTTCGCCTTTACGGAGATCCAAAAGGATCGACGATTAATAAAGGAGATAGGCGCCCCAAAAGGGACCATGCAATTCTGGCGAAAGTGGCCAGCGGTCCAACAAAAGGTTGCTTTTTCGAAGATGGCTACAACCCTCAACTCGCAAACTTATAGAAATTTACCGGTCGACCCTCAGCCCGTCAGTCGCGAAACAATCGCTCGACTCATGAAGGCCGAGTGGGCCCGATTCACACAAGACACTGGAAAGTCAGAGATTGAAAGTGCTGTTGCGCATCAATCCATTCCGCTGGGCGTCCCATCTAGCTTCCAACATTGGGATCCATATCCGATCTCCATCACGAGCGCCAAGGGCGCATATATGACCGATGTCGATGGTCGCCAGCTCCTCGATCTATCCATGGGATTTGGCGCGATGCTTGCCGGTCACCTCAATCCAGTAGTAGTTGAAGAGATAAAGCAATCACTCGGTAATGGAATGCTCTTCGTAACACCATCTCCAATTTCGCGCGATGCAGCAGAGCGAATCTGTAAGCGTTTTGCCATCGACCAAGTTCGTTTTACTAACTCTGGCACCGAAGCCACCATGTATGCGATTCGGACCGCCAAGGCTTACAACGGCCGCGAGGCGATCGTGAAGCTCGAAGGCGGCTATCACGGTAGCCATGACTCACTCACTGTTTCGGCCAAGCCAGATCTGGCATCTGCTGGAGATCCACTAAATCCAACGCCAGTATTGTCACCAGGAACCAATCCTGGAAAAGTTTTTGTCGTACCTTTTAATAACCTCCAAGCCCTTGAGAAAGTATTTGCAGCCCACCACACAGAAATTGCATGCTTCATTCTCGAGCCCGTTCTAGAAAATCTCGGAATCGTTCTTCCAGATGAGGGTTATCTGCAATCCGTTCGAGATCTTTGCAATAAGTACAACATCGTTCTCATCTTTGATGAGGTAAAGACCGGACTTACTGCTGGCCCACAAGGTGCGGCAGCTCGCATCGGCGTTGAGCCTGATCTGATCTGTCTTGCAAAATCTATTGGCGGCGGTGTTCCGGTTGCTGCATTCGGTGGCAAGAAAGAGATCATGGCGGCAGTGTCAGATAACCGAATGGCGCACTTTGGTACTTTCAACGGAAATCCATTGGCGATGGCCGGTGTGCGCGCGATCGATCAGATCTGTACACCAGAAGCACTTGCTCAAGCCGAGTCACTGAATTACCAGGCGCTCGATCGCATTACTGAAATCATCCGTGAATATAACTTGCCAGCACAGACCGTTGGTTTTGGAGTTAAGGGATGTATTACTTGGGCGATTGATCCAGTGCGTAACTACCGTGATTACAAAGCTACCGATTTCGAAGTTGCTGAATTATCTTGGCTCTGGTCACTCAACCGCGGAATCATTACGCCTCCGGGACTCGATGAGCAATGGTTGATCTCTCTGGCACATACCCAGAAAGAGATCGATATGTTGGTCGAAGATTTCCGCGAACTCGCGATCGCACTCCGTTCGTAATCGCTCTTAATTAATTAGAGCTTTACACCCGTTAATTGCGAGAGGGCACCGAGCACAGCCTTGGTGTCCCAGGTAACGCCCTCCGGCTTCTTTAAATTCTTGAGACCTTCTTCGGAGAGATAGCTCTTGAGTTTTGCAGGAATAGTGGTTCCTACTTGTGGGGCTCCCAAATCAAGCCAGGCCCAATTCGATTTGTCATCAACAATCGCAACTAAATCTGGATGCATAACATCGTATTCATTGGGCTTGCCGGTCATCCAATCAAGGGGTAACGACTTGAGATCTGCAGCAGCGAAAGCTTGCTTGCTAAATGGGGCTCCAAAATAACTCCAGAATTTTGCGAGTGTCGCGTTATCACTTGTTGCTGCGTTGAAATGAGTAGATGAATAAAGATCAATGTATTTGCGCAGACGCTCTGCGGTGTCGCGCTTAGCATCGACCGAGATATCCAAAACAACAACTTTGCTCGCAAGGGGTGAGGCAGCAATCGCATCTCCGATATCACGCAAATTTGCCGTAGTCATAGGGCAGATTTCTTGGCAGGAAGTGAGGAAATTTGCGAAGACTACATACTTACCCTTGAGAGACTCGAAAGTGAATTTCTTGCCATCGGCATCCGTGAGGGTCAACGCCAAAATATCGGCAGGCATCGGCTCGCTCAGGAATGTACCGCCTGCGATCGCTGATTGATTGGCTTCATGCTTCATCCCAGACATGCTTGACGTTGAGGATGTATTTGATCCACATGAGCAAAGTACGAGAGTTGTTGCAATCACCGGCAAAACGAGAGCGCGCAATTTCATGCTCGTAATCTAACGCCAGAGTTACTCGAGTGCAATCAACTCGAGGTATGACTCGTTCCATAAATCTTCATCACCATCGGGCATCAGCAGGACTCGATCTGGTTTGAGTGCGCGAACCGCTCCTTCATCGTGCGATACGAGGATTACTGCGCCTTGGTATTCACCGAGCGCAGCCAAAATTTCATCACGAGAAGCTGGGTCGAGGTTGTTGGTGGGCTCATCGAGGAGCAATACATTCGCTGATCCCACAACCAGTACCGCAAGAGCAAGACGAGTTCGCTCGCCACCACTAAGAACTTTTACAAATTTCTGTACATCATCACCAACAAAAAGGAAGGACCCCAGAACTTGTCGCGCTTGCTGTTCGGAAATCTTCTCGCCAGCTGAAAGCATGTTCTCCAAGACAGTACGTTCGAAATCGAGTGACTCGTGCTCCTGGGTGTAATAACCAATCTGTAATCCATGTCCAGGCAAAATAGTGCCGGTATCAGATTCATTGGCGCCACCGAGAATACTCAGAAGAGTTGTCTTGCCGGCACCGTTTAGACCAAGGATGACAACACGTGATGAGCGATCGATGGCGAGATCGACATCGGTAAATACTTCGAGTGAACCATATGACTTGGAGAGACCCTCTGCCATCAACGGAGTCTTGCCACAAGGAGCTGGGGTGGGGAAGCGCAGCTTGGCGACTTTGTCGCTCCTGCGCACTTCTTCAAGTCCAGAAAGTAATTGATCGGCGCGACGCAGCATGCCTTGCGCAGCTTTCGCCTTGGATGCCTTTGCGCGCATCTTCTCGCCTTGCTTTGCAAGGATCTCAGCCTTCTTCTCTGCGTTGGCGCGTTCCTTCTTGCGACGGTGTTCGTCTTGCTCGCGTTGCAAGAGATATTTCTTCCAACCCATGTTGTAGACATCGATAACGTTACGGTTGGCATCGATGTAGAAAACTTTATTAACAACGGTCTCGATCAAAGCAACATCGTGAGAGATGATGACAAGGCCACCGGAATATTTAGCAAGATATTCACGGAGCCAGTTGATGGAATCGGCATCTAAGTGGTTAGTGGGCTCATCTAGAAGCAGAGTCTCTGAACCGCTGAAGAGGAGCCGTGCGAGTTCAACGCGACGACGCTGACCACCCGAGAGAACGCCAATTGGCTCTTCAAAGATTCGATCCGGTAATCCAAGATTTGTCGCAATAGATTCTGCTTCAGATTGGGCGCTATATCCACCAGCTGCTTGGAACTCTGAGTCGACCCGGGAGTAACGATCCAATGCTTTCTCTAGCTCTTCCGGAGAAGCACTCGCCATCTCTTCCTCCGCCTTGCGCATTCGAATAACAATTTGATCAAGTCCGCGAGCAGAGAGAATTCGATTAATAACACTCTCGTCCTGATCACCAGTGCGGGGATCCTGGGGGAGATAGCCGATGGTGCCGGTGCGCGTGATCTGGCCGCCTGCGGGAAGGGTTTCACCAGCAAGGGCCTTACATAAAGTGGATTTACCTGCGCCGTTACGACCGACGAAACCAATGCGATCTCCGCTGTTGATACGAACCGCTACATCTTTTACTAATAGTCGTGCGCCTGCTCTGAGTTCAACGCTTTGAGTGGCAATCACTGGCCAATTCTCTCATGGATTGAAGATGTGTATTACAAGAGAGTTCTGAGTTCTGAATTCGAGAACTTGGGCATCTACGTTCATAGAAGCCACTTCGGCAAAAAATAGGAGAAAAAATGGAAAATTTTGGCTTCATAAGTAACCGGTATGCGTCATTAAATGGAAAATTTGCAAGAGTCCTTGCTCTGTCGATCGTAATTTTTGTGGGCCAGACCGCAATAAATCCTACGAGTTCAGAGGCAAATTATTCGGTCGATGCTGTAATTAGCACATCCGCTAGTGTCGCCTTTCAGCAAGGATTTGAAGCATGTGGTTTGGGTTGTGGCGCAGCAGCCGCGCTGGCTACTTCGACAATCATGTACTACGGACCGGGATTAGCGTCTGCTGCCGTTGAGGTGGTTAAACCAACTTTCATTCAAATAGTTTCCAGTTGGGGCGCATCATTTTTTCACTTTTAAACTTGAACTAACTTCGCGATGCAACCGGAGGTTGTACTGACCACGGAAATTCAATCCAGAGCGAGGTGTTCTTCCATGAATAATCGGGCTTAATGACGCTCCCTGGTTTTTCATAGAGAACAGCTGAGCGCACTTCAGCCACAACCCCTGCACAAAATTCTTTGACGAGGTTGAGGGTCTCACCAGTGTCTGCAACATCATCTGCGACAAGGACCTTTAGCCCTGTCAGATCCAATTTATTGGGGACTGGTGGCAATACAACTGGGACGGGTAGGCGTTCATCAACACCCGTATAAAACTCAACGCTCATGGCAAAGGAGTTCTTAACACCGAGGGCGTACCCAAGGGCTCCTCCGACGATTAATCCACCACGGGCAATTGAGAGAACTACATCAGGTTTAAAACCAGAATCTGCGATTGCTTGGGCCAGCTCGCGAGCCGCAACGCCAAATAATTCATAGGACATTATTTCGCGTTCTGGTGACATGTGGAAAGTTTATGTGCCGGAAGCGAATGTGGTGCCGTAATTTGTGAGAGTTTGATTACCGCTCTCATCCGTCAAGAGAGTTCCAGAAGTCTTAGAAAGTAGTAGTAATTGCGTGTTGGTTACGACACCTACCGGTGGTGTTGGAGGCGTGATGGTTGAGCTGCTTGGGTTGTAAAGGGTTGAGCCAATCACAATTCGGTAACTCATGATTCGCTCGCCATTGAAAACTGAGTTTCCGGCGACACACCAACTGCAATGAGCCCAGTTAATTCCACTAGATGTGCCGTAATAATTTCGACTATCCGATTGAACGCCCGACGTTGAACGCTGTCCATTAACCCAGACTGTCTCGTTATAACTTCCGTCGCGAGCTAAAGCCAAATGGTACCAAGTGTTGGGTTGCAAAGTGACAGGTAAAGTGAAGTTAGTGGCGCTCTGGTTAAATCCATCGGTATGCATCGTCGTGGCATCATCCAAAATAAAGCTCAACCCACCCGAAGAGTTGTCATTTCCGAGAATGTCACCACCGTGAATAGTGGCTGCAGTTTTGAACCATGTTTCAATAGTGAATGCTCCAGAACCAAAGGAGAGGCCTGAGTTCAATTTAGCGTAGCCAGAGTTGGTGAATTGAATAGATTCATAATTTGCCATGACAGGGCCCGTGGTGGATTCAATTGTAAATTTTGCAACATCCTTAGTCAGCGCTACTGGAACTTGAAAAGTTACAGTAAAGGAAGAAGTGCTGTTCGTCGCGACAGTAGCGCCCGTCATATTTGTTCCAGCCATGAATGTGCCAGAGTTGTTATAGATGGCAGCCTCGGTGGATGAGGTATTAAAGATCGGGAGTGGAACGGAGCTTGTTGGCCCATAAGCCTTTATTATGAAAGTTTGCAGGTAACAATTTGTTGGAATATTCGAGACGGTAATTGATCCTAGGTAGTGGGCCGCACTAGTTCCCGGAGCATTCACGAAAGTAGCGTTGGGCTTAAAGGTGAGAGCGGTTGATCCTGAACAAGCGACAGTCTGAGCAATTCCTTGGCCGAACTCTGCGGCAAATTTACTATTGAGAGTGATATTTCCGGCGAGCGAGGTTTTAATGAAGAATGAGGAGACAAAAATAACGAGGACCATCGTCATCGCCTTAAAAGTTTTGCCAGGATTTCTCGCAGGCTCCATTACCTCTGGATCGTCGAAATAGGAATCATCGACAGGGGAGAAGCGAGCACTTTCCTCGTCTATCTCTCTCCTCATAGTGAAAAGCCTACTAGTCCATGTAAAAGGCCCCCCGAGCTCGCTAGGTAATCAGAGGGCCTTTCAATTCGGTGACGGGATTTCTTAGATGTCGTAATAAAGCTCAAACTCTGCTGGGTGTGGACGTAGGCGAACGTAATCCACTTCAGCAGAACGCTTGTACGCGATCCAGGTTTCGATGAGGTCCTTTGTGAAGACGCCACCCTTTGTTAGGAACTCGTGGTCCTTCTCGAGGTTATCCAAAACTTCAGAGAGTGAACCTGGAACTTGTGGGATAGCCGCAGCTTCTGCGCCTTCCAACTCGTAAAGATCCTTATCAACTGGCTTTGGTGGCTCGATCTTGTTCTGGATTCCATCAAGGCCAGCCATAAGCATTGCTGCGAATGCAAGGTATGGGTTTGATGATGGATCTGGGCAACGGAACTCAACGCGCTTTGCCTTTGGATTCGAACCAGTGATTGGAATACGAATACATGCAGAACGGTTACGAGCTGAGTAAACGAGGTTTACTGGCGCTTCGTAGCCTGGAACCAAGCGGTGGTATGAGTTCACTGTTGGGTTAGTGAAAGCAAGAAGTGATGGTGCGTGCTTCAAGAGTCCACCGATGTACCAACGTGCCATATCGGAGAGATCGCCATAGTTACCGGCTTCGAAGAAGAGTGGCTTGCCATCCTTCCAAAGTGATTGGTGAACGTGCATACCTGAACCGTTATCGCCGAACAATGGCTTTGGCATGAATGTTGCTGTCTTGCCAGCTTCCCATGCAACGTTCTTGATAACGTACTTAAACTTCATAACATCATCACCAGCGGTGAGAATGTCAGAGAAGCGATAGTTAATTTCCATCTGACCAGCAGTACCAACTTCGTGGTGTGAGCGCTCAACAAGTAGGCCGACCTTGCCAAGTGTCATTGTCATCGCATCGCGGATATCTGCGAGTTGATCGGTTGGTGATACTGGGAAATATCCACCCTTGTAGCGAGTTTTGTATCCGCGGTTAGGTGTGCCATCTGCTTCAAGTGAAGCGCCCGTATTCCAAGCACCTTCGATGGAATCGATGAAGTGATGAGACGCGTTCTGAGATGTCGAGAAGTTAACTTCGTCGAATACGTAGAACTCTGCTTCTGGTGCGAAAAATGCGGTATCTGCAATTCCAGTGCTTTTAAGGTACTCGACTGCTTTACCGACTACGCCACGTGGGTCGCGTGAGTATGGGGTGTTGTCGATTGGGTTGTGCACGGAGAAGTTGATGATCAGGGTCTTCTCTTTGCGGAATGGATCGATAAATGCTGAAGATGGGACTGGCAACAACTTCATGTCGGATTCATGGATTGATTGGAATCCACGGATAGATGAACCATCGAACATAAGACCGTCGGTGAAGACAGCTTCGTCGAATGATTCAACCGGCACATTGAAGTGGTGTTGAATTCCTGGAAGATCGATGAAGCGAACATCGATCAGCTTCACATCGTTCTTCTTGATATAGTCAAAAATCTCTGCAGAGTTTTTAAACATTTTTCTCCCGAATAATTGTTTTGCGAGAAGTCAGACAGTTCGCACCCTTGAGGACTGTCTGTAAAGCGGCCTTGCTATGGCTGTAACTTAGGGAATAGGCATGAAAAAGTCGTATCCCTTATGTTACAAATATGTTTCCGAGCCCAAACTCTGGGTCGAGAGTTAGGCTTAGCTCCATGGAACAAGCATCCCTCGGCCGTCGATTTCTCGCCCTCGCCATCGATTGGGGACTGGGCTACGCCATAAGTGGGCTGATCAAGGGGCAGAGTGCGCATCAACACCAAGTAACCGTGCTGGCCATTTTCTTCTCTGAAATCGCGCTAATGACTTCGCTGACCCAGGCTTCAATCGGGCAGCGATTGGTTGGCTTGAAAGTAGTGGATGCGAATACTGGCGCATTTGTTTCGCCGCTTCGAATTCTTGGTCGCTCATTAATGATTTGTTTAGTTGTGCCGGCGATATTTACAAAAGAAGGCCGTGGATTCCACGACCTTCTCAGTAATACCGTTGTAATTAGCGCGCGTTGAATGGTCCGACCTTAACGTCGAGGCATCTTCACATTCTTCGGCATTGGCCCCTTGGGGATTGGCATATTCATACCACCCACAGCCTTAATGCGATTTCGAACCTCTCGCATTTGAGCTTTCGATAACTTCTTAGGCAATTTTTTGATGTGCTTCTGGAGTTTGCGCAGCTTTACTTCGCCAGAATTGTTACCGACATAAATTTCAGTAACTGGAATGCCTTGAACAAATCGTTCCATGTGCTTGTGTTCATCAGCCATTAATTGACGAACGCCACGACCGCCTTCGGCGGTCAGAATAATTCCGGCACGACTTACTGAGCGGTGGACCATATCTTGTTCGCGGTTCACTCGAGTCGCTGGGGTAGTGCTCACGCCTTTGCGAATTGCCATCAATACCGAAGCGGCCGCTCCAACTTGATCCTCGATAGAGGAGAAGGCGGCTGAATTTGCAGCGCGAGTGAAGTAGAAAAAACCAGCGAGAAGAGAGATAGGTAGACCGACAATACCGAAGTAGATCTTTGATCCGCCGCCAAGTGTTGCCAAGATTTCGACAACGATAAGAGTTGCGATCATGATACCGACAGCAATAAATAGAGCGATTGGCTTCTCTCGCTTAGTCAGAGCAAGTGCATCCTTCAATACTGCGAGCTGACCTTGCTTCTCGCCCTCGACAGGTGCGGCTTTAGCTTTGCGCTTGAAAAGTGCCATTACTTATTCTCCTTATTTTTCATTTGCTGCTTTAATTCTTTCTGCTTCAGATACTCGGCGAATTCTATGTTGACTTGCTCCAGAGTTGGGGCGCTTCCGCCCAAACTAGCCGGCGCCCACCATTGCCCTGCGTGAGAATCTGGATACTGGGCCTGGACTTTGGTCAGCAATTTCTGCATACGGCTCTTGAGTTCAGCCTCCGCGGCATCGACATCCTCACCTTTCGTGACGATAAAGGGCTCGCCAAATGCGACGGTGATAGGGAATTTATTTCGTTTGAAATCTGGTTTGCGCTTCTTGGTGATGATCCGTTGGGAGCCCCAGACGATTGCAGGAATGATCGGAACGTGCGCGCCCATTGCTAGTCGAACCGCACCAGTTTTCATTTCCGCTAATTCAAAAGAACGAGAGATGGTTCCTTCCGGAAAGATTCCCACAATCTCGCCATGGCGCAATGCCCGCAAAGCTGCAACAAATGATGCCGAGCCGCTAGAACGATCGACCGAGATATGGTGCATGCCACGCATTAATGGACCTGCGATTTTATGATCAAAGATCTCTTTTTTCGCCATAAATCGCACATATCTTTTGACTGGAAGCGCAGCGGTTCCGGTAAGTGCAAAATCCAAATAACCAATGTGATTTATAGCCAATATTGCTCCGCCTTCGCGCGGAATGTTTTCAACGCCTTCGAAATCAAATTTAAGCCCTAAGTACTTCCAGAATGTCTTGATTACAACGACAACTGGGGGATAGACGAGATCAGCCATTAACGGTTGCTCGCTTCGCAAGTGCTTGCTTATAAAGGCGGCCAGCGCGATAGCTGGAGCGAACAAGTGGACCACTCATTACTCCAGAGAATCCGATTGCCTCAGCTTCGGCGGCCAGCTCGACAAATTCTTCTGGCTTAACCCAACGCTCAACCGGATGGTGGTTGGGAGTGGGGCGAAGGTATTGAGTGATGGTGATCAAATCCGTACCGGCTGAATGAAGATTGCGCAGCGCCTCAGAAATCTCCTCGCGCGTCTCTCCCATGCCGAGAATCAGATTGGACTTAGTAATCAATCCAAATGCACGTGCAGCGGCGATTACTTCTAGCGAACGCTCGTATCTAAATCCAGGACGGATTGTCTTGAAAATTCGGGGGACAGTCTCAAGGTTATGTGCAAAAACTTCTGGACGTGACGAGAAGACTTCGTTGAGATGCTCGGGCTTTGCCGAGAAATCGGGTGCAAGCATTTCTACGCCAATTCCTGGATTCATCTCGTGGACTAAGCGAATAGTCTCGGCATATAACCAGGCACCTTCATCTTCTAGATCATCACGAGTAACGCCGGTAATGGTGGCGTAATTAAGTCCCATGGTCTTGATCGATTCGGCGACGCGGCGAGGTTCATCTCGATCCAGCGGATCTGGCTTTCCAGTATCAATATTGCAGAAGTCGCAGCGGCGGGTACAACGATCGCCACCGATCAGGAATGTTGCTTCGCGATCTTCCCAGCATTCAAAGATATTGGGACAAGCTGCTTCTTGGCAGACAGTGTGAAGTCCTTCCGATGCCACTAGCGATCGCAGCTTGGTGTATTCCGGTCCCATATTCGCACGAGTCTTTATCCACGAAGGCTTCTTCTCGATCGGAACGGCAGCATTTCGAGCTTCGATACGAAGTAGCTTGCGTCCTTCTGGTGCAATAGTCATGCAATCACTCTCGCTAGCGTTTCATAAATATGCTTCTCAATTATCGCTGACACTTGGTCAACAGTGATCTCTCGCCCTAATTCTTGCGCCAAGGAAGTCACAGCTGTATCTGAAAGTCCACAGGGAACAATGCGATCAAAGTTAGACATATCCGGATTCACATTTAGCGCGAAGCCGTGCATCGTGACACCTTTGGCAACGCGAATGCCAATCGCGGCTATTTTGCGATCGCCCTTCTCGTCGCGAATCCAGACACCCGATCGTTCGCAATAGCGCTCGGTCTTAACACCGAGTTCAGCGCAAGCAGCGATGAGACCAGTTTCGATTTCACGGACGAATCCCACAACATCATTGGGATTGCGGAGCTTGACGATCGGATAGCCGACTAGCTGGCCTTGGCCATGCCAAGTAATTTTTCCACCGCGATCGACGTCAATCACGGGCGTTCCATCCATCGGGCGCTCATGCGCCAACGTGCGACGACCGGCGGTGTATACAGATTGGTGTTCTAACAAAAGCAATGTGTTTGCGCGCTGACCAGAAATTACTTCAGTATGAATCTGCTTTTGTAAATCCCATGCCGCTTGGTAATCCGTGAGGCCCTCGTCATGCAATCGCAGAAGTGCGATGCCCATTTTCGGGGCGGTAAGGGTGGCGGGGGTCATATCCGAAGCCTAATTCAGGGGCGGAATATAGGTAAATCCAGAGCCCCCGGGGAGGGCATGAGTAAACTCACGCTCGTTGCTTCACGCACAAATGTGGCGGGAAAGTACTTCTACTAGGAATTTGAGGTTTGTAATGTCTAATCACAAGCGTGGTCGTAAACCATTGTGGATCGCAATCGGAACCATTTTGCTCTGGTTGATGATCGGCGGAGTAGTGGGACCTCTATTTGGAAACCTTTCCAGCGTTCAGAAGAACGATAATTCAAAG
Organism: Actinomycetota bacterium; assembly: GCA_947449535.1. Taxonomy (GTDB): domain Bacteria; phylum Actinomycetota; class Actinomycetes; order Nanopelagicales; family Nanopelagicaceae; genus AAA044-D11. The sequence continues at coordinate 13,008 of CANFRP010000011.1, forward strand.
TTCTTACCTGCTGCGACAGAATCAGCAGAAGTAGCAAAAGCGACTCCTGCATTCACTCCTGGAGTTAAGGAAAATTTTCCTGCACTAGCACTTTTCATTGGCACAGTCACTCCAGAGAAGATAGCTGCGACTAACGCATTTCTTGCTGCAGTAGTCGAAAAACCATTGGTCGATGAGAAGGGCGTTGCACTCAAAGGCGCTGATGGAAAAGTTATTTCTACGCCCATAAAATCTTATATTTCACCGGGAAGCCCGATCATGGCTTTACCTTCACAATCAGGTAAAGCAGCTTTTGCAAATATTCCGATCGATGGCGGGCAGCTGACTAAGCAATTAGCAAACAAGACACCGGTATTGCCTGCGCTCATTACCTCGCTCCGTTACTACATATCAGATTTTGCGAAGACAAATGGTTGGAGCGAATCGCACCTCACTGGTATCGGAGCGATTTTTGGAGATCTCTTTGGTGCATTTGGAACGCTTGATTCAAGTCTGCTTTTAGTGACTGCCCTAGTAATTGCATTAATCTTGATTGTTGTCTATCGCTCACCAGTGCTGTGGATTTTGCCACTATTCACAGCGATGCTCGCACTGACACTTGCCGGCGGAGTGATCTACGGATTAGCGAAGGCAGGCATTATTGATTTAGATGGGCAATCGCAAGGAATTCTCTCCGTGCTGGTACTTGGAGCTGCGACGGATTATGCATTGCTATTGATTGCCAGATATCGAGAAGAACTTCACGTACATGAGTCTCGATTTGATGCGATGAAAGTTGCTTGGCGCGGAGTTGTTGAGCCGATTATCGCCTCTGGCTCTACGGTGACAATTGGACTATTGGTTCTGCTTCTCTGCGAACTCACGAATAATCGCGGCCTCGGTCCCGTTGGTGCAATAGGAATTGTTTGCTCGATGATTACCGTTCTTACTTTACTTCCGGCTCTCTTGGTTGTTTTTGGGCGTTGGATCTTCTGGCCTAAAAAGCCAAAGATGGGGGATAGCGACGAACGTCTTACTGGCGCTTGGTCAAAAGTTGCTAATGCAACCGCTCGCAAGCCGCGCAAGTACTGGATCATTACTGCTGCAGGTTTAATTATTTTGGCGGCATTCTCAACGACCCTTGGCGCAAATGGAATCTCACAAACAGATACCTTCACCAAAAAGCCGGATTCAGTCATCGGCGCCGCTAAGTTCTCGCAATATTTCGCAGCTGGACAAGGTCAGCCAACTCAAATTTTGGTAAAGCAAGAACTTGCTCAGAAGGCGACGGATACCCTCCTTGCGATCAAGGGTGTGGCATCAGTAGTTCCATTTGTTAACCCGGCAAATCCAAATGGCGGAACAGTTGTTGTCGATGGAAATGTCATTCTTCAAGCGACGCTTGTGATGGCCCCAGATTCGGTAAAGGCGCGTGAATTAGTTCCGGTTCTTCGGGACGCGATGCACAAGCTCGATTCCAGCATCTTGACCGGCGGAAGTAGCGCAGTTAATTACGATGTCTCACAAGCTGCTCGCCATGATCGCAATTTGATCATTCCGGTTGTCTTGATCGTCATCGCCTTAATTTTGGCCCTGCTGCTTCGTTCCCTTGCAGCGGCGGCACTTCTCTTGGCAACTGTGGTGCTCTCATTCCTGGCGACGCTCGGAGCTTGTGCCTTGGTATTCCATCACCTCTTCCACTTCGCAGGTGAGGACACTTCATTCCCACTCTTTGCTTTCATATTCTTGGTGGCTTTGGGTATCGACTACAACATCTTCTTGATGACTCGCGTGCGCGAGGAAACTTTAAAGATTGGAACTCGCGCAGGAATGACAAAGGGCGTAACAGTTACTGGTGGAGTAATCACATCCGCTGGAATTGTTCTTGCAGCGACATTTACCGTTCTGGGCATTCTGCCGCTGGTTTTCCTGGCAGAACTCGGCTTCGCTGTGGCCTTTGGCGTTTTGCTAGATACCTTGATTGTTCGATCAATTTTGGTTCCGGCGCTTGTTCATGTAATTGGCAAGAAAATCTGGTGGCCATCTCAGCTCAGTAAGGCAGCTGAGTAAGTCCAACCAAAAATGTCTCGCGTTGTAGTGGTCGGGGCCGGGTTAGCCGGCCTCACTGCTGCTCGATATCTTGCGCGCGCGGGAGTTGAAGTAACAGTGTTAGAAAGTTCTGACCGAGTAGGTGGTCGCGTTACTTCCGACAGTATTGATGGATATATCTGCGATCGTGGTTTTCAGGTAATCAATCCCAGCTATCCCGAGATCAAGCGACTTGGGCTAATGAAGAATTTAACCTTCAACCCAATCTCACCAAATATTCGGCTTGTTGATATTGGCGCACTTGTGGGGTTGGGACATATCGCCAGCACCCTGAGCAAGAATTTTGGTTCATTTAGTGAGAAGTTGGCTTTTGGTCGTTTTGTCCTGACCCATCAATCTTCGCAAGAATCGCTGGGTGATCTCGCCACAAAGTTTCCTACGCTCTACCAAAAAGTATTGAAACCATTTCTCAAGGGGGTATTTCTGACAGACCCCGATCTGGTAGCCGGTGAAGTGGCACGCGAAATAATTTCTAGCTTTATTACTGGTCGCCCAGGTGTTCCAGCCAGGGGAGTTGCACAATTTTCAGAAGAGCTAGCTTCCGGCCTTGTTGATATCAGGTTTAATTCCGCAGTCGAATCAGTGATTGGTAATCGTGTCTCTGGAAATTTTGACACTATCCATGCCGACTTCGTTGTTGTAGCGAGTGATCCCGCCACTGCGACAAATATGCTTTCACTCGTAGAACTTCCGCGAATGTTGGCTTCCACAACTTGGTATCACAGTGTTGGGGAAGAGATTGTGGATTCCCGGTATTTGGCGGTTTGCGCTGAATCATCCTTAGTTAACTCGGTCGTGATATCGCAGGTCTCGCCGGAATATGCACCAGCAGGGAAACATCTTGTATCGTCAACTTCATTGTTACCACTGTCAGAAAGTGAAGTCCGACGCGAGCTCTCAAAAATCTGGAGGACCGATACCCGAGATTGGGAGCTAGTTGCGCATTATGAAATCAAGCAGTCTTTACCGCTGAAAAGCGCGGGAGTGAGAGCGCAATATCCGGTTGCAATTAGTGAGCGAACCTTCGTTGTGGGGGATCACCGAAATCTGCCATCTCAGCAAGGTGCGATGAAGTCTGGTCGTTTGGCAGCCGAAGAAATTATTCGTCAGTTGGAAGCATCGCGGTAAGAGCATTTGTTAAATGCGGATACTCGAATTCGAATCCATCATTTGTTAACGCTTCCGGCAAGACTTTCTTTGAGCCCAAGATCTCGGTAGAGAATCCACCAAGCAATAATCGCAAGGCGAAACCAGGTGCGGGAAATAGCGCTGGGCGGTGCATTGCTCGTGCAAGTGCCGCAGTGAATTCAAGATTGGTAACTGGATTTGGTGAAGTGAGATTTACGGGACCAGAGATATTGGATTCCAAGATATGACAGATCGCTCGTACCTGATCATGCAAAGTAATCCAGGACCACCATTGTTTTCCAGAACCCAGACGTCCACCTAGTCCAAACCGGAAGAGGGGGAGCATGCGACCGAGTGCGCCGCCAGTGGGTTCAAGGACTAGCCCGGTACGAATTTTTACTGTGCGCACATCACCAGCGAGATCTGCTGCGGATTCCCATTCACGGCATACAGCTGCGAGAAAGTCATCACCGCTGCGATCTGATTCAGCGACAGCGCGATTACCGGTTTCGCCGTAATATCCAATCGCCGACGCCGAGATAAAAACTGCAGGCTTTACTTCAGCAACTGCATGAGCGATAGCGGTTGTTCCGAGCAGGCGTGAGTTGAGAATTTCTGCGCGATATCTCTTCGTCCAGCGCTTATCTCCAACGCCAGCACCGGCTAGGTGAATGACTGCGTCGACTCCGCGGAGAGCTTCGATATCAACTGTGCCCGCAATCGGATCCCAAGAGATTTCATCGGAGGCAACAGTTGGGCGACGAACAAATCGTTGGACCGTGTGGCCTTCTTCACGCAGGTGTGCGACTAGGGCGGTACCGATTAAACCGGAAGCGCCTGTAACAGCAATTCGCTGAGGAGGAAGTTGCTTGCGCATATTGCTTAGAGACCCAAATCTGCTTCGAAGCGACCTTCTTCTAGGCGTTCTTTCAAAGTCACCAAGAAGCGGGCGGCATCTGCGCCATCCACGATCCGATGGTCGTAGGACAATCCGAGATAGACCATAGAACGGATAGCAATTTGCTCGCCGCCATCTTCGCCCTTCATAACTATTGGACGCTTAACAACTGCGCCAAGTCCAAGAATCGCAACCTGTGGTTGATTAATAATCGGTGTATCAAACAATGCGCCGCGACTACCAGTGTTAGTGATGGTAAATGTTCCGCCACCAAGCTCATCTGGCGAGATCTTGTTATCGCGTGTGCGTGCAGCGACATCTGCAATTCGACGAGCAACGCCACCCATGTTGAGATCACCGGCATCCTTGATAACTGGAACTAGGAGTCCGCGCTCGGTGTCGACAGCAACACCAAGGTGTTCAGCGCCGTGGTACGTGATCATCTCGCCCTCTAGTGAAGCGTTGAGAACTGGATGCTGCTTGAGCGCTTCGCAGGTAGCAACGGCAAAGAAAGGAAGATATGAAAGCTTGACGCCTTCACGCGCTTCAAAAGATGCCTTTGCACGATCGCGAAGTCGAGAAATCTTTGTGACATCTACTTCTACAACTGTCGTGAGCTGAGCAGAGACTTGAAGCGATTCGACCATGCGTGCAGCGATAACTTTGCGAAGGCGAGTCATCTGAACTTGAGTTCCGCGAAGTGGTGAGACAGCAACTGGTGCAGCTGGCTTTGATGAAGGCGCAGAAGATTGTGCAACAGGTGCAAAAACAGCGGCCCTAGGCGCAGCAGCGAGAACATCTTCTTTACGAATTCTTCCACCGACGCCTGTGCCAGTGACGCGGGAAAGATCTACGCCATTTTCTGATGCAAGTTTGCGAACAATCGGAGTGACATAAGCATCTGAGTTGTTTACTGACACTGATGCAGTATTCACTGGTTGAGCAGGAACTGGTGGAACCACCGCTGGTGCTGTTGGCGCGGACACCGGTGCGGACACTGGAGCTGGTTGAACTGGTGTCGCGACGCTTGCCGAACTTTCTGATGAAATCATCGCAAGTCGTGCACCAACTGGAACCGTGGAATCAACAGGAACATCTATGGAGATGAGTGTTCCGGAAACTGGTGAAGGAATTTCGGTATCAACTTTGTCAGTCGAAACTTCAAGAAGTGCTTCATCAACGGTCACTAGATCGCCGACGTTCTTGAGCCAACGAGTAACGGTTCCTTCAGTAACTGACTCGCCAAGTGCTGGCATTGAAACGATTGTTCCACCAGATGTTGGTGTGACGGCTGCAGGTGCAGGGGCCGCGACAGGAGCGACAGGGGCTTGGACTTCAGGCAAGGCCTCGGCTTGTGGAGTTGGTTGAGCGGGAACTGGTGGAACCGGAGTATTTGTGGAACCTTCGGACACAGCAGCAATCACAGCTAACTCTGCACCAACAGCCACAGTCTGATCGATCCCGACAATAATCTTTTGAAGGACGCCCGCAACAGGTGAAGGAATCTCGGTATCTACTTTGTCAGTTGATACTTCGAGTAGCGGCTCATCAACAGCCACCATGTCGCCTTCATTCTTAAGCCAACGTGTAACTGTTCCTTCGGTGACTGATTCGCCAAGTGCTGGCATCGTTACTGAAAAAGACATTGTGTTATCTCCTGTTACCCGTGTGCGTGAAGTGGTTTGCCTGCAAGTGCCAAGTGCGCTTCACCAACAGCTTCGGAAAGCGTTGGGTGGGCGTGAATCAAAGCAGCAACATCAGATGCTTCTGCTTCCCAGTTAAAGATGAGTTGTGCTTCGGCAAGTAATTCACCGACGCGGGCGCCGACCATGTGAATTCCAAGGACGCGACCATTGCTCTTGTCAGAGACAAGTTTTACTGAGCCGGCAGTTTTGAGGATTTGTGCTTTACCGTTACCGGCCAAGTCGTAATTGAGCTCGACAACATCAAAGCCCAGTTCTTTCGCTCTTGCAGTTGTAAAACCAACGGAAGCAACTTCTGGCTCTGAATAAGTCACGCGCGGAACGCCATCGTAATTGATAGGGCGAGGATTGAGTCCGCCAATTTCTTCAGCAACCAAAATACCTTCGGCAAAACCAACGTGTGCTAGTTGAAGTGTGGGAATCAAATCTCCCACGGCCCAAATATTAGGAATATTTGTTCGGCATTTATCATCGACCAGGATGTAACCGCGATCCATTGCGATGCCTTGTTCTTCATATCCAATATTTGCAGAGACCGGTCCGCGACCAACCGCCACAAGAAGAACCTCCGCCGTGAATGTTGACCCATTCTCCAAAGTAACTGTGACGCCATCGGCGCTCTTAGTTGCAGAAGCAAAGCGAGTTCCCAGTTCAAAATTAATGCCGCGCTTACGGAAGGCGCGCTCAAGCTGCTTGGAGGAAGATTCATCTTCTAGTGCAACTAGGTGAGGCAGACCCTCGATGATGGTTACTTCAGATCCAAAGGATTTCCAGACTGATGCGAATTCGCACCCGATCACTCCGCCGCCAAGAACGATGACAGAGGCAGGGACGCGATCCATGTGGATTGCATGTTCGGAGGTGATGATTTGAACGCCATCTATTTCTAAGCCGGGAAGTGTTCGCGGATATGAACCCGTAGCAAGCACTACGTTCTTTCCGGTGTATTGCTCACCATTTACTTCAACAGTATTGGGGGAGATGAGACGGCCATGGCCTTCGACATAAGTAACGTTGCGAGATTTAACAAGTCCTTGCAGACCTTTGTGAAGGCGAGCGACGACGCCGTCTTTATATGAATTAACACCAGGCATATCCATCGATTTAAATTCTGTCGTAACGCCAAAATCTGATGAATGGCGCGATGAATCTGCTACTTCACCTGCGTGAAGGAGCGCTTTTGTGGGGATGCAACCGCGATGGAGGCAGGTTCCGCCAAGCTTGTCTTGCTCAATCAAAACTACTGACTGTCCGAGTTGGGATGCGCGAAGTGCACACGCATAGCCGCCAGATCCTCCGCCGAGGATAACAAGATCAAATTGAGCCACAGTTGCCTCTCTAGAAATTCGTCTCTAACTCCCTAATCCTGCCACGAAAAAGGGCCCACTCTCACATCGAGAATGGGCCCATAAGCGTGATTCAGCCGACTAGGCGGCCCCTATTTCTGGAGTTCCATCAATGTGACAAGTGAGCGAAGAGCGATACCTGTTCCACCGACTGGGGTGTAGCCGTGGGCGGTGCGCTCGTTATACGCCGGTCCGGCGATATCTAGGTGGAGCCAAGGAATTTCTGGATCGACAAACTCCTTGAGAAAGAGACCTGCGACCAACATTCCGCCCATGCGATCACCAATATTTGCAAGATCGGCAACCGGTGAATCGATTGATGCGCGCAACTCTTCAGGTAGTGGCATTGGCCAGAACTGTTCACCGGCAAGGTTTGCGGCAGTGAGGAATTGACCGGAAAACTTCTCATCATTTGTCATGACGGCGCTGGTACGTGTTCCAAGTGCCACTACTTGGGCACCAGTCAACGTTGCGACATCGATAATGCCATCTAGCCCTCCGGCCTTTTTACCTACCTCAAGTGCGCGTTGCAATCCGTCGGCCAAGACCAATCGACCTTCAGCATCCGGGTTAAGTACCTCAACAGTTTTGCCGCCGTAGATAGTGATGATGTCGGATGGTCGAGTAGCGGTATCTGATGGCATATTTTCGGCAAGTGGTGCCCAAGCATCGATGGCAACCGGAAGCTTTAATTGAGCGATTGCAAATGTTGCGGCAATGACTGCTGCCGCACCTGACATATCACTCTTCATCGCTTCCATACCTGCAGCTGGCTTAAGTGCCAAACCGCCAGTATCAAATGTGATTCCCTTGCCGACAAAAGCAAATCGCTTCTTCGCTTTAGCGGGTGAATAACTAACGTGAAGCAGGCGCGGCGGATTGGCTGAGCCCTGGCCCACACCAACAATTCCACCGTAACCCTTTGATTTCAAAGTTACTTCGGTCAGTATTTCGACTTTGAGTCCAAGTGATGTCGCTATCTTCTTCATGCGTTGGGAGAACGAGTCTGGTGTTAAGTGACTTGGTGGAGTATTAATCAGATCGCGCACTACGGCAGATTGCTCAGCAATAATTTCCGCGCGCTTGATTACTTTCTTGGCATCTTCATTCTTAGATAGATGTGAAACGATATTTACATTCTTCAAACCTGGCTTATTTTCGACAAGGGAGGCGACGCGAAACTCATTGAAGGTATAGGCGCCAAGTGCCGCGCCTTCTGCAATTGCGCCAAGTTCCAGTGACGATTTATGCGGCAGAGCAAAGGATGCTGATTCATGACCGGTAAGAGCTCGCGCAGCCGAGCCAGCGGCTCGACGGAGCGCTTCATGAGTGAGAACTTTCTTTCCGTCACCCAGACCAGTGAAGAGAATTACCTTGGGAGAAGTAAAAGGAACTTTGGTGATCTCATCAGCCGCACCAGATGCGCCAAGATCCTTGAGAATGGCGGAAAGTGTCGCGATGTTATTCGCGGTCAATCCAGAATCTGCGCTCTCAATATGTAGCGCTGCTCCCTTCTTGGACACTCCAAGAACGAGAACTTCGGGGGCAGGTTTGGCGATCAATTTCACGGATGTCATGTCCGTAAGCCTACGACACTGGGGAGGGAATCCCCCGATAGGTTACCGACATGAAATCGCCCCTTTATGACTGGCACGTTGCGGCCGATGCAAAACTCGCTGACTTTGGTGGCTGGGATATGCCGATCGAATATTCAAAGGGAATCTCGCCAGATTTTCCCGGAGGTGTGCTCGCTGAGCATTTAGCGGTTCGTGAACGAGTCGGGCTGTTTGATGTCTCGCACTTAGGAAAAATGTCTGTCAAAGGCGCTGGCGCGCGCGATTTCGTAAACTCCATTCTCACTAATGATCTCGCCAAAATCTCTAATGGAAGCGCCCAGTACAACTTGTTATGCAATCCGCAAGGCGGAGTGATCGATGATTTGATTGTCTATCAAATTGCGGAAGATGACATTTTTATTATTCCTAATGCCGCCAATTGTGCTGATGTTGTCGCGGTTTTCGCAGCAAAAGCACCAACCACAATTGAAGTAAAGAACTTGCATGAGTCCTATGGCGTGCTTGCGATTCAAGGTCCACTAACTCATTCAGTAATGACAAAGCTCGGTCTCCATCTCGAACTTGATTACATGGCATTTACAAAACTGAGAATCCCTGGCCATGAATCACTTGGCGAAGTAATTATTTGTCGCACGGGATATACCGGCGAGGCTGGGTATGAACTTTTGCCACAGTGGGGCGCGGCCCTTGATCTTTGGAAAATTCTGGTCGCCCAAGTATCAGCAGTTGGTGGACGCGTTTGCGGATTGGGATCGCGAGACACGCTACGCACAGAGATGGGTTACCCCTTGCATGGGCATGAGCTCTCACTCGATATTTCACCACTCCAAGCAAGTGCTGGCTGGGCAGTTGCCTTGGATAAAGTGAATTTTGAAGGCAAGAACGCACTTGCAGCGGAGAAGCAAGTTGGAGTGAAAAGAATTTCACGTCCGCTCCTTTGCAGCGATCGAGGAATTCCTCGTGCTGGTATGAGCGTTCTCAATTCTGATGGCGAGGTGATTGGTGAAGTCACAAGTGGAACGTTCTCACCTACTCTAAAAACTGGGATAGCTCTGGCTCTGATCAACCCGGAATACAAAGTCGGGAGCGAAGTAACAATCGATGTACGGGGTCGCGCCAGCACCGCAACTGTCGTCAAACTTCCTTTTGTGGAATCTCGCGTTCGCTAGAACTATCTTTTGCAGCCACAATTACTGGCCGTCCGCTATCTAAGGTATACACACTGATGCGATTGTCGAAGGCATCTTTGAGCTCAGGGGAGTGAATAACTTCGCTGACCGGGCCGGAGAGTGAGACGCGACCATCGCGCATGACCACAATATTTTCGGCATACATCGCAGCCAAAGTAATATCGTGCATCGTTGAAATAATTGTTACGCCACGATCTTTGAGCATCTCAATATTGTTGAGAACTGCAATCTGATGATGCAGATCCAAAGCGCTTGTCGGCTCATCCAGCAAGATAAGTTCTGGCTCTTGCGCCAATGCGCGTGCAATCAGTGCCCGTTGCATCTCTCCGCCCGAGAGTTGGATAACTAGTTGAGATTGCATTCCAAATAATTGTGTCTGTCGCAGAATTTCAGAGACCAGGGCCCGACTCTTTGTGCTCTCTTTGCCCCAGCCATCGCGTTTGGATCGACCGAGCATGACGTATTCAGCAACGCTCATGCCACTGGGAATTTGTGGTGATTGTGGAACGAAGGCGACATTCCGCTTGGAATCCTTAAAAACTTCCACACCGTTATCTTTTATCGTGCCGGAATAGGCGTTCATTCCAAGGAGTGCTTTGAGAAGAGTTGTTTTGCCGGCGCCATTGGGTCCGACAAGACATGTCCACTTTCCTCGTGGAATTGAGACCGAGATATCGCGCAAAATTTCTCGAGCTCCCGCGCGCACGGTCAAGTCTTGAATCTCAATCATTAGCGAACCATCCTTCTATTGCGCAGCACAAAGAGGAAGAAGGGAGCGCCCACAAAAGCGGTAATAACTCCGATGGGAAGTTCTGCCGGGGAGAGCAATGTGCGCGCACCCAGATCTGCCAACACCAAGAAAGCTGCACCAGCAAATGCGATAGTCGCCAGAGAGCGATTTGTGACACGACGCGTGAGGCCGCGAACAAGATGCGGCACGACGATTCCGACAAAGCCAATCAACCCACTGGCAGAAACGGCCGTCGCCGTTGCGAGTGTGGCGGCTACGACTGCAATGATGCGCAATCGATGCGGATTAATTCCGAGTGAATATGCCTCTTCATCACTCAACATCAAGCCATCGAGCTGCTTGGAAATTGAAATCAATATTGCAATAGAGGAAAGTATGTAGATGGATGACCAACCGACAACTCTCCAATTGGCGGCAGTGAGTTCTCCCAGGATCCACGAATACACCGGGCGGAGCGCATCGCTATGGCGTTGTTGGAGATAGGTTTGGATTGCCGTAGCAAAGGATCCAACAGCAATTCCAGAGAGCAATAAAGTATTTGGTTCTGCAAAGAACTTTCCAGAAATGAAGAAGCTCGTCAAAACCGCGAGTATCCCGCCCACGAAGGAGAAGATGGGAAGCAATCCATAAACATTTCCACCAGTTGTGGTGAATGCAAGGGTCGCACCGAGTCCGGCTCCGGCTGCGACGCCCAGCAAGTATGGGTCGGCCAGTGGATTGCGGAACACTGTTTGATAGACCGCTCCACTTGTTGCAAGTGCGCCACCTACTAGCGCAGCCAAAATAACTCGTGGTAGCCGAAGATCCAACAAGAGTGTGCGATCTTGACCTTTTAATCCACCTGGCGCCCCCACAAGGGTTTTAACAATCTGATCGAAGTGCAGATGGATTGGTCCAAAACTTACGCCCAACAAGCCCACGCCAAGGAGAAGAGCCACGGCCATGGCCGTGATCTTCCAATTCCACATTCGTGAAATCGTTGTAGTGGGTGTCTGATATGTCATTTACTTTATGGGAGCAATCGCGGTTGCTATAAATTGATAGAAATCGACTAGGCGAGGTCCCCAACGAGAAGGGATATCTGCCGGCAGGGAGACAATATTCTTTTTTGTTACCGCAGCGATCTTGGACCACCCGGCACGCTTCTTGATGGTCGCGAGTGATTCACCATATTCAGCGTCGGCCAAGAAGATCACCGATGGGTTCGCCTTAATGATGTATTCGCTCTGCAATTGCGGATATCCGGCGTCATCAGCTTTGGATGCTTTATCTGCAATATTCGCCAAATTGAAATCTTTATACACTCGGCCGATAAATGTGGAAGAGGTAGCTGAATAGAGCGTGTTATCTAGCTCATGGAAGAAGGTGATGGCTTTCTTCTTCCGGGATTTGTTGATGATCGATGCTATTTGCTTCTTCATATTCACAACAAGAGTTTTTGCCTCTGTACTCCGACCGACTTTGGCGCCTAAGCCATCAATTTCGCTATAAGCCTCGGTGAGATTATTGGGAGCAGTCTCAAAGTAAACCGCAATTCCTAAAGTCTCCAGTGCGCTCTTCACGGCATCAGCTTTTGTGGCAGTTGAGTTGAGAATTACCAAGTCAGGATGGAAGGCAGCGATCGCTTCCACATTGGGATTAAATGCACTCAATTTTGTGACTGGCGCAGTGGCGGGAAATGTAGATAGATCATCAACTGCAATGACTTGAGCGCCGGCTCCGATTGCAAAGAGATCTTCCGTGGCGCTGGGAGATAAGCAGACAATTCGCTCGGGAATTGAAACGGCCTGTGCACTTGGCGAAAAAATAATGGTGCAAAAAATAAGAGCTGATAGCGCAGCGATCCTTTTAAACATAAAAAAACTCTCCTTAAAATAAGGAGAGAAAGTCTGGACTCTAAGAAAAATCTATAGGAGCCCAACCTTCCTCCGAGGTTGGATACTTCAGCTTTGGGTTAGGCGACCTGGCTCAGATCTTTCGATCATTACAGTTGCGGGACAGCGCCGGGATCTCACCGGACTTCGCTAAACGCATTGCTACTAGTGGGAGAGAACTCTCGCTAGCGGGTGAAAAGTAGCACAGAGATTAAGAGTTACCCTCGTTCTGCTTCTTTTTTGAGCGAGTCTGGCCAACTTTGTAAGCTAGGCCAATTGCGATTACTACAGCGCCACCGAGCACCGCGAATTGAATTCCTTCAACGCGCTCGTGGCTTCCTTCTACATGTGGGCGCTCTGAGGTCTCAGGATTTTTTGGACCATCATCTGCCATTGCACTTAATGAGAAGGTGGCTGGCAAAATTGTGGCGGCGAAGAAGATAGTTGCCGCAAGAGGCTTTAATTTCATACCCCAGATAGTACGCTCCCCGACATGGAATATCGTCGCCTTGGCAGTTCAGGAATGTATGTCTCAGAGATCTCTTATGGAAACTGGGTCACTCACGGTTCTCAGGTTGAGCAAGAATCGGCAATCAAATGTGTCCGCGCCGCGTTAGACGTAGGCATTACTACCTTTGATACGGCCGATAGCTACGCCAGAACAAAGGCAGAAGTAGTACTGGGCAAGGCTCTCAAAGGGGTCCCGCGCGAGAGCTACGAAATTTCCACCAAGATTTATTGGCCTACAGGTGATGGGAAGAATGACCGCGGCCTCTCTCGCAAACACATTAAGGAATCTCTCAACGCATCTCTCAAACGTCTGGGAACCGATCATGTCGACATACTTCATATGCATCGCTTTGACTTTGAAGCACCGCTCGAAGAATCGCTCTCTGCTTTCGATGATTTAGTTCGCGAAGGAAAAGTTCATTACACAGGATTTTCGGAATGGAACGCCGAGCAAATTGCGGCCGGGCTTAAAATTCAAGATGCTCGCGGATACACCCGATTTGTAGCAAGCCAGCCCCAATATTCAATGTTGTGGCGCGTGATTGAAAGCAAAGTCGCTCCACTCTGCGAGCGAGAAGGTATCGGGCATGTGGTCTGGTCGCCAATTGCTCAAGGCATTTTGACTGGAAAGTATCTTCCAGGAAAGAAGCCACCAGCTGGCTCTCGCGCAACCGATAAGAAATATGGCGCGGGAATGATTTCACGATGGATGCGCGATGAAGTGCTCGAGGCGGTTCAGAAGTTAACTCCGATCGCATCCGAGCTAGGTATCTCGATGTCGCAACTAGCACTTGCTTGGACCCTTGCTAATCCGCAGGTCTCTTCGGTGATCATGGGTGCAACTAAGCCATCTCAAGTCAAAGAGAATGCAAAAGCTTCTGGTATCAAATTAGATGCTGCGACAATGAAGGCGATCGATCAATCGCTCGGGAACTTGCCAGAAAGAGATCCCGCAAAAAATGAGAGCCCAAACCCTCGGGCTTGAGCTCTCGTAAATTAACGTTGCTTAATTAGATCTTATCTCCGCGCTTTACGCGTGGACCAGGTGCGCGCAAGCGACGCATCTGAGTTGATCGCAACCAGGCATACATACCTAATCCCTTGGTACTTGTTCCAGGGAAGCGCTCTAGAACTTCACGCTTGACGGCGCGCGAGATGAAAAATCCGGTAACTATGGAATACAACATGATCGAATACATGACGACAACCGATAGTAAAGATCCTGGGAATACCACTGACATCACAAGGACGACCATGATCATCGGCAAGAAATATTCGCCGATTGTGCGACGAGAATCGATGTAGTCGCGAACAAATCGACGTGCCGGACCGCGATCGCGGGCTGGAAGCGCGTTCTCATCTCCACGCATATATGCCTCGCGAGCAGCCATTCGAGCCGCGCGGGATGCGTTCTTATCTAGGCGCTTGTTCTCCGCCTTGTTGTTGCTGGCGATGGCATTGACCTTAAGTTTTGATTCGGCAACTTTTCGTTTTGGGGTCGCCTTGCCTTTCGCGCCAACTGCGCTCTTTGCGGCGGAAGCCTTTTTCGCTACCGATTTTTTAGCTGGTGCCTTCTTGGAACTCTTCTTTGATTCGCTCATGTGGCTACGGTAGGGCCAGCATTCTCTCCAGTGCAACTTTGGCGTGGAAGGCATCCTCCGTGTCGACTGAAATTTGGTTAATTACGCGCCCATTGACCAGTGTCTCCATCACCCAGACCAGATGGGGGAGATCGATGCGATTCATGGTGCTGCAATAACAAACCGTCTTATCGAGAAAAACAACCTCTTTGTCAGGGTTCTTTTGGGCTAAGCGTTGGACGAGATTGAGCTCGGTTCCGATTGCCCACTTGCTTCCGGCAGGAGAGTTCTCCACAGTTTTGATAATGAATTCGGTACTTCCCACGACATCAGCATTGGATACAACTTCATATTGGCATTCGGGGTGGACAAGTACTTGCACCCCAGGGATTCGGGCGCGAACTTCATTGATGTTCTCTACTGAGAAGCGACCATGCACAGAGCAGTGCCCCCGCCACAAAATAATTTTTGCATCCACAATCTCTTGGTCGGTTAGGCCACCGTTGGGTTTCCAGGGATTCCAAATCACACAATCTTGCAGATTGAGGCCCAATTTCAGTACCGCAGTATTGCGACCAAGATGTTGGTCGGGGAGGAAGAAAACTTTTTCACCTTGCGTAAATGCCCAATTCATTGCGCGCTCTGCATTAGAGGAGGTGCAGACTGCGCCACCATTGCGACCAGTAAATGCTTTTATTGCTGCAGTGGAATTCATATAAGTAATGGGAATTGTTTGGGATGCGAGACCTAATCTCTCCATGACAGCCCACGCTTGATTGACTTGATTAACTGCCGCCATATCGGCCATGGAACAACCCGCAGTGAGATCGGGAAGAATCACCTTTTGATCTGAATTAGTCAGAATGTCAGCGGACTCGGCCATGAAGTGAACACCACAGAAGATGATGTACTCGGCACTGGAATTCTCGGCAGCCGCTTGCGCTAATTTGAAACTATCGCCGGTGATATCTGCGAAATCGATGACTTCATTACGCTGATAGTGGTGGCCCAAAATCATTGCTCGAGATCCCAGGGCTGCTCGCGCAACCTTTGCTCGCTCCACCAGATCAGGATCACTTGCCGCCGGAAGCTCTCCTGCGCAGGAGACGCCACGCTCGCTGGCGAGATCTTTCTTACCGAGCAAAAGCAGGTCTTGAAGGGACATATCCATATTCTATGGAGTAATCTTCGGCTTATGAGTACTGAGACAACCCAAGACGTAACAATCACAGCCGCCGTTTCAACCGCTACTGGCATCGCATTGACTGATGTTGCGGCCGAGAAGGTGGCCTCACTCTTGAAGCAAGAAGGTCGCGACGATCTCAGCCTTCGCGTAGCAGTTCAGCCTGGCGGTTGCTCAGGACTTCGCTACCAGCTCTATTTTGATGACCGCGCACTAGATGGTGACACCATCACAGATTTTGCTGGCGTCAAAGTCGTTACCGACAAGATGAGCACTCCATACCTCATGGGCGCGTCCATCGATTTTGTCGACACCATTGAGAAGCAGGGCTTCACTATTGATAATCCAAATGCTCAAGGCTCTTGTGCCTGCGGCGACTCATTCAACTAAAACTCACTGCATCCAAGTAATTTCCAACTCTTAGCGTTTAATACTCCGCATGAGAGTTGCTGTAGCTGGTTCAGTTGGTCGAGATCACATCATGACTTTCCCGGGAAAGTTCACCGATTCATTGGTGGAGGGATCCCTCGATAAAGTTTCGCTCTCTTTCCTCGTCGACTCGCTAGATATCTATCGCGGCGGAATTGGTCCAAATATCGCTTTTGGTATGGGGGCGTTGGGGCTCAATCCAATTTTGATTGGCGCAGTCGGTAAAGATTGGGCTGATTATGATGCTTGGCTCTCTCGCCATGGCGTTGACACTGGCCATGTAAAGATTTCAACGACCCAATACACCGCGACATTTATGGTCACTACTGATCAGGATTTAAATCAAATTGCCTCTTTCTTCCCAGGTGCCATGAGTGAAGCGCGCGAGATTGAATTGGCACCAATCATGGCTAAGACCGGGAAATTTGATCTCATCATTATTTCTCCCGATGACCCAATGGCAATGCTTCGTCATACTGAGACGGCACGGCAGCTCGGTATTCCATTTGCGGCCGATCCTTCTCAACAAATGGCTCGAATGAGTGGAGATGAAATTCGCCAGCTCGTCACCGGCGCAGATTACTTATTCCTCAATGAATATGAGCTGGCGTTAGCAATGCAGAAAACTGGGTGGAGCGATAGCGAGCTCTACGCCCAAGTAAAAGTTCGCATTATTACTTTGGGCTCTAATGGCGCCAAGGTGGAGGAACACGGTAAAGAGACCATCACTGTAGGAGTGCCGCAGGAAGAAGCTAAAGTGGATCCGACCGGAGTTGGAGATGCATTCCGATCAGGATTCTTGGCCGGGTTATCGTGGGGAGTTGGCCACGAACGTGCTGCTCAAATTGGATCAATGCTTGCGACATATTGCATTGAGTCAAAGGGAACCCAGGAATATCGATTTGATCGGGCGGGATTTCTCAAGCGATTTAGTGCTGCATATGGAGAAGCGGCCGCTGCTGATATTCACGACCATCTCCACCCGAGACTAATCGGTTAGTTCTTTCTTATTTCGAATTCCTCAGTAGATATTTGCTTAGTTGAATTACCGGTCATGCGTGACCAGGCAGCTAAATCGGGGGCGGTCGCAGGGTCATCGCTTACGAGTATGAAAGTAAACCCAGGCGATCTCGCTTTAATGAATTGCGCACTTTTAATAATCGGAAGCGGACAACGCATGCCGCGACAATCCAAGGACTCCAACTAGGCACGCAATTTTTCGACTGTGGCGGCAAGTGCAAGAAGGAGCAGATCTACTTGTTCGGGGAGAAGTTCATGGTGCAAGGTGATCCGGACATTTCCATGAGTGAGGACACCTTGTGCGGCCAAAACATGGCTGGGCTCCATATTTGCCGAATTACAAGCAGATCCCGAATCGATGGCTATATTCATATCAGCTAATTCGCTGACTAGTCGCTGCGCATCAACATATAAAAATGAGAACGAGAGTTGGTGGGGCAGCGCCCCTACTTCAGGCGAGCCGAAGTCGCAGTCGGCAATTCGCTCGGAGATAAAACCTCTAATACGTTGATTAGCATCTGCAATTTTTTGGGACTGGGTCTTCTCATCAGCGACCCAACTATCAATGGCTAGTGCACTGGCAACGATTAGGGCATGAGAGGCGCTATCAGGAACAACGCGATTATCTATATGGGGTAGTGGGTTATTCCAGTTAGCGGAGTTCCTTCGAGCAAATACACCTAGACCGGCAGGGCCAGCCCAACTACGCGAATCCCACAGGGCGGTCAACCAATTCTCTGGCAATTCAATTCTCACACCTGATGCAGTAGCGTCATAGAAGACTGGAGATGCGATTTGGGCAATGGAATTTTGAATTGCACCGGTTTCGATGTTGGAGAGTTGCCAAGCCACGACATCTCGTGCCGAAGGAGCGGGAATCTGAGTACGCCCCCAACGATCTACGGGAAGTTGCTCAATTTCAATCCCAATTTTTTGATGAAATTGTGCAATCGCAAAAATCTCTTGGCGGTCAACTGCTGAATGAAAAAGTCTCGAATCAGGGGAGAGCAAGCCGGATATGCCCAAATGAAAACCCAGCGAAGGTTCACCAATAAAAAAGAGCTCGTCAGTACGAACTTTAAGATGGCCTGCAATCGTCTCTTTTGACTCATTGATAAGAATGGCTGCCGAGCGGCTGTCGATTCCCAATTTGGCGGGATCTGGCCAGGCCTGTTCGAAGATACTGGACAGGGCTAATTTGGCTCCAGGATGCAGCGGACGTTCTGCTTGGAAGTTAGAGGTGACTGAAACCACGCTTGGAACGCTACCTTGAGCGGCGAGGCAATGCGAATTCGGCAGATATTCTTCACCCATGCGATTGATGCCCCAGAAAAAGAGCCTCTTTGGTGCCCTAGCGGCAGCGGCTTCATTGGCCCTACTGACTTCATGTTCGACCAAGAATATTTCTGGAATGGGATTCCCTAAGGGAGTTTCCAGCGTAAACGACACCTCACTATCACTGTGGCAGGGCGCGTGGATAACCGCTGGCGTGGTCGGCATCTTTACTTTGATCTTAATTTTGTGGCCAGTCTTTCGCCATCGCGCACCTAAGAATGGAGCAGAGTTTCCTAAGCAAACTCGCTACAACGTGCCAACAGAAATTGCCTACACACTTATCCCATTTATTATCGTCGCAGTTCTCTTTGCCTACACCGCCAAGGATGAAGCGGCTATTACTAAAGTAACTCCAGCGGCGCAGGCAAAACACAACATAACCGTGAATGCGATTCAGTGGTCTTGGCAATTTACCTATAACGATAAATCCGAACACGCGACTATTACCGGAACCCCGGCGCAGCCTCCTGTTCTTGTTTTGCCACAAGGCGAAAAAGTGCGTTTCACAATTAATGCTTCTGATGTAGTGCATGGGTTCTGGATTCCAGCGTTCATGATTCAAATCGAAGCTCTACCGGGAGTTACCAATCACTTGGAATTTTCGGCAAATAAGTTGGGCGAGTATCCAGGGCGATGCAACATCCTCTGCGGTCGCAATCACTCCCAGATGCTCTTTAAAGTCAAAGTTGTAACTCCTGCGCAATATGAGACTTACCTATCCACAGTTAAGGATGTTTAATATGACGACTTATGCAGAACGCACAACTACTGCTGCGACCCCCTCATTTGCGCCAAAGCCTTCTCGCGGTCGCCTCTTCGTTAAGTGGATTACATCTACCGACCATAAGACGATCGGTTATCTCTATCTCTCTACATCTTTCATCTGGTTCTTAGTCGCAGGTGTGCTTGCGCTATTACTTCGCGCTGAGCTCACTCGTCCAGGGCTTCAATTCCTATCCAACGAGCAGTACAACCAAATCTTCACGATGCACGGAACCATCATGTTGTTGATGTTTGCAACCCCACTCTTCGTGGGATTCGCCAACGTGATCATGCCGCTACAAATTGGCGCAGCCGACGTTGCCTTCCCTCGTTTAAATATGTTGTCTTACTGGCTCTACCTATTCGGCGGGCTGATGGCATTCGGTGGATTTCTTGCACCCGGAGGAGCCGCATCATTTGGTTGGACGGCTTACGCCCCACTTGCTAACTCCCAGTACTCACCAGGAATTGGTGGAGATCTCTGGGTAATTGGTCTTGCACTCGGTGGCATTGGAACAATTCTTGGTGGCGTCAATTTCATCACCACAATTTTCACGATGCGCGCACCTGGAATGACAATGTTCCGGATGTCGATCTTTTCGTGGAATGTATTGCTCACCTCAATTTTGGTACTTCTTGCATTCCCACCATTGGCGGCTGCATTCCTCGGACTTGAATCGGACCGCCTCTTTGGGTCGCACATTTTCGATCCAGCTAATGGCGGTGCGATGTTGTGGCAACACCTGTTCTGGTTCTTCGGCCATCCCGAGGTATATATCCTCGCGCTTCCATTCTTTGGAATTGCTACTGAGATTCTTCCCGTCTTTAGCCGCAAACCAATCTTCGGATATAAGGGTTTAATTGCAGCGACGATCGGAATTGCGGCGCTCTCTGTGTCGGTGTGGGCGCACCACATGTTTGCTAGCGGACAAGTCCTCCTTCCCTTCTTCTCATTTATGACATTCCTGATTGGCGTTCCGACTGGAGTGAAGTTCTTCAATTGGATCGGAACTATGTGGCGCGGCCATGTAACTTTTGAAACTCCGATGCTCTGGGTAATGGGCTTCTTGGTCACCTTCCTCTTTGGTGGATTGACCGGAATCATTCTCGCTAGCCCGCCTTTGGATTTCGCAGTATCTGCCTCTTACTTTGTAGTTGCTCACTTCCATTACGTTCTCTTTGGAACTGTGGTCTTCGCGATGTTCGCTGGTTTCTATTTCTGGTGGCCAAAGATGACCGGCCATATGCTCAATGAGCGCCTCGGAAAGATTCACTTCTGGCTTCTCTTCTTTGGCTTCCACACAACTTTCTTGATCCAACATTGGCTTGGAATCAAGGGAATGCCTCGTCGCTATGCCGATTACCTTCCCACCGATGGCTTCACCGGCATGAATATGATCTCCACATTTGGATCCGCACTTCTTGCAGTGTCGATGATTCCTTTCTTCATCAACGTTTGGATTTCTCGCAAGGGTCCAAAAGTAGAAGTCGATGATCCATGGGGATATGGAGCATCACTCGAGTGGGCAACTTCTTGCCCGCCACCACGTCACAACTTCCTTTCCATGCCGCGCATTCGTTCTGAGCGCCCAGCATTTGACCTGCACCATCCGCATATGGCGCATACAGATACTGATGGGGGTCACTAAGTGAAAGCTGGTTGGCGTTTATTTGTTGGTCTTTCAATTTTCTATGCAATCGTTGCGGTTATTTATTACCTAGTAGGCGGGGAAGCGGTTGGAATTACTGCCATCGCACTGAGCTCCGGGCTTGCAGGAATGATCGGTTTCTACCTCTGGTTCACTGCAAAGCGACTCGGAAATGTATTGCCAGAAGACAATATGGTGGGCGAGATTGCTGATTCGGCTGGCGAACTCGGCTTCTACTCACCTCATTCATGGTGGCCACTACCTGTTGCAGCATCTATGTGCGCAGCGGGACTTGGTTTATTGATCGGTTGGTGGCTCACACTTATCGCCGTGGGCGCACTTCTCATTTCGATTTTTGGATTCGTCCTTGAATACGAGAAGCCTTCCGCTTCTACTCACTAAGAGTTCCCCATTCTTGCTTTAGCCGACCATTGGGTCTGGGACTCGTGGTATTTCGATGATGGTAAGTATTTCCATTGCTTCTTCCTGCGCGCCTCTAAAGCGCTAGGGAATCCGGGGCGTCGACACTTTCGAGCAGCCACCGGTCATGCCCGCTCACTAGATCTGATTAATTGGGAGCTTCTTCCCGATGCACTAGTAGCCGATGATCTTCCAGCTTGGGATTCCACATCGACTTGGACGGGCAGTGTCATTAAGGAGTCAACCACCAATACTTTCCACCTCTTCTATACCGGCACTAATCGGCTGCACGGAGGAGTTCAACAGCAAGTTGGGCATGCAATCAGTAAAGACTTGATCTCTTGGACGCGCGATCCGCAAAACCCAATTGTGAGCGCAGATCCAGCGCTCTTTGAAGTAATGGCAGATGCGAATGATGAACCATTTAGAGACCCGTGGGTTTTCTTCGGAGACGATGGTGTCTGGCATATGTTATTGACTGCTAACCTCAAAGAGCTGGATGAAAAATATCGCGCAACTATTGCGCATTGCATTTCCTCTGATTTATATACATGGAGTTCGCCGGAGCCTTTGATCGCCGCATCTGGTTTCGGTCAGATTGAAGTGACCCAAGTCGAAAAAATCGATGGCAAATGGATATTGATTTTCTGTGTTGCGAAAGAACATATCAAGGCCGAAGGCAGTCAATGGCAGAGCGGAACATATAGCGCACCTGCAGATTCTCCGACCGGCCCCTTCCATCTAGATAAAGCCGAACTCATCGGCCCTGCCGGCTTGTATGCCGGGCGATTAATCAAGAATCGGAGCGGACAATGGGCGCTGATGGGATTTACTCATGATGACTTCTCCATTCCATTTCTTGGCGCCATCTGCGATCCGCTTATTGTAAAAATGACCGAACGAGGCACACTTCAACCATGATCCACACGGACCGCCTAATCCTTCGCCCATTGGAGATGAGCGATTTGGATGAACTGATCGCCTACCAGTCCAAGGCTCAGGTTGTTAAATACATTCCTTGGCCAGAACGAACTCCAGAACAAGTTATTGAAGCAATTGAAAAGAGTTTCTCCCTCACAGGTCTTGCCAATGAAGGGGATTACTACGTTTTAGGTTTTGCCCTTAAGGACACAAATAAAATCATTGGCCAACTCAATGCTTGCTTTGAATCAGCCGCAAATAAGACGGCCTCCATTGGGTGGGTCCTGAATCCACAATTTTCAGGTGAAGGTTATGCAACCGAAGCGGTGAGAGCATGGATCGATCATATTTTTGCCACGTATGATTTTCATCGGCTAACCGCAAAAATTGACCAGCGAAATATTGGTAGCGCGGATTTGGCTAAGCGGGTCGGGATGCGCAAAGAGGGCGAATTCCGGGAAGATGATTTCTTTAAAGGTGAATGGACATCCACCTGGCAATACGCCTTATTGCGAAGCGAGCTCTCGTAGAGCTTGCCCATCCACACGCATGATGGTCCATTCATCCATAAAGTAAGCACCGAGTGATTTATAGAATTCAATGGATGGCGCATTCCAATCTAAGACCCACCATTGGAAACGATGGTAGCCACGATCGACACAAGTCTTCGCTAGATGCACCAGAAGCGCTTTGCCATATCCATGGCCTCTAGCAGTCGGTAGAACGAAGAGATCCTCCAAGTAAATTCCATGAGTTCCAGTCCAGGTTGAGTAATTGAGGAACCACGTGGCAAAGCCAACTATTGCACCTGACTCATCTTCGACGAAGTCACAGAAGACTGACGGATTTTCGCAGAAGAACGCGGAGTTGATCTGTTCCAACGTTGCCTTAGCCGCATCTGGCTCTTTTTCGTAAATGGCAAGAGCCAATATGAGATCAAGGATTACCTGACCTTCATGAGGATTGGCGGCGCGAATCTTCACAGGCTAGTGGTGCCCACCTTCAAGCTCGTGAAGCTCGGAAGCGGTAACAGCTGGAATTTGCTCGGCATTAGCTTGGCTTGCTCGTGCACGAATCTTGCGCTTGAGGCCACCAGGATTGCGAACCCCATTGGAATCTTCATCGGGAAGCGCGAGTGCGGGTACCTGTTCGTGCTGAGTCAAGGTGTAAGCCTTCTCTGGCGAAATTGGTTCGTGTACTTCAACGAATTCACCATGCGGCAACATAACTAGGCGTCCAGTTTCACGACCATGAAGAACGAGATTTCGATCAGCTAACTGAAGCGAGAAACAAATGCGCTTGGTAATCACGAAAACAATTGGTGGTACGACAAAGAGGCCGATTCGGGTAAACCACATGATCTCATTAATGGTGAGATGGAAGTGGGTGGCGATAATGTCGTTTCCACCATTGATCAATGAGATAAACATGAAAGAGAGCGACATTGCGCCGAGCGCAGTGCGGTTCGGGTTATTACGTGGGCGATCAAGGAGATGATGCTCGCGCTTATCTCCAGTCATCCATGATTCAATAAATGGATAGAGCGCCATTCCAGTAAAGAGAATCCCCGGAATGATCAACCCTGGAATCAAAATATTCCATGAAATGGTGTGACCAAATGCGTGGGTTTCCAGTGGCGGCGCCATCCGAACAAGTCCATCGAGCCAACCCATGTACCAATCGGGTTGTGATCCGGCCGAGATTTGGCCTGGGGTATATGGACCATAAAGCCAAATCGGGTTGATGGAAGCGACTGCGCCGAGAAATGCTGTGACGCCAAAGACAATAAAGAAGAATCCGCCAGCTTTTGCCATGTAAACCGGCATCAGCGGATAACCAACAACGTTCTTCTCGGTGCGACCCGGACCTGGATATTGCGTGTGCTTCTGGTACCAGACCAACATCAAGTGAATAGTGATGAGAGCGAGAATAATTCCTGGAATTAAGAGAACGTGGACGGTGTAAATCCGCGAAATAAATACATGGCCAGGGAAGGGTCCACCAAATGCGAAGAAAGCGAGGTACGAGCCGACCACGGGAATCGCTTGAATAATCGCTTCGGCAATACGGATACCGGTTCCGGAGAGAAGATCGTCGGGAAGTGAATAACCCAAGAAACCTTCAACAATTCCGAGTGTAAGGAGTCCCACTCCAATCAACCAGTTAAATTCACGTGGCTTGCGGAAAGCACCAGTGAAGAAAACACGGAGCAAATGCGCAACAATCGCCACCATGAACAAGAGTGCTGCCCAGTGGTGAATTTGGCGCATTAATAATCCACCGCGTACATCGAAGGAGATATGCAACGTAGATTGATAGGCGGCAGTCATAGGAATGCCATCTAGTGGTGCATATGCGCCGTGGTAGATCACTTCATTTTGTGATGGATCAAACCAGAAAGTCAGGAAGGTTCCAGAGAGAAGAAGAATAATGAATGAGTAAAGCGCGACTTCACCCAGCATAAATGACCAGTGATCAGGGAAGACTTTTGTGAGGTTCTTCTTCAGCCAAGCAGCAGCGCCGGTTCGCTCATCTACATAATTCGCGACATTTCCTGCAATGCGTTTTTGTTTACTCATGAGGAGCGCTCCCAGAAGCTAGGTCCGATTGGTTCATTAAATGGGGCTTGTGCAACGAGATATCCCTCGGCATCAACAGTGATTGCCAACTGAGGAAGTGGGCGAGCGGCTGGTCCGAAAATTACCTTTGCGGCTCGGGTTACATCGAAAGTGGATTGATGGCATGGGCACAACAAATGCTTGGTCTGTTGCTCATAGAGCGCAACTGCGCATCCCATATGTGAACAGATCTTTGAGAAAGCGATGATGCCTTCATGCGTCCAGGAGAGACGTTCGGCATTTAATTGGAATTCTTCTGGGCGAATACGAATCAAAAGAACGGCATCGGTGCCAATGTTTTCAAGAGTGCGTTCAGTTCCTTCAGGCAGCTCTGGTAATACTTGCGCAACTGCTCCGACTTCTAGATCAGAAGCTTTAATGGGGCGATAGCCAGGATCGGTAACAAGGCGAACACCTTTATCCCAATTAGTTTTATTTAGCGCCTTACGTGGCAATGGGCCAAGATCGCGGAGAATGAGAACTCCAGGCAGAGCTGCCAATAGTCCAGCGAAGCCGAGGGAGCGCTTAATCAATTTGCGACGTCCGAGTCCTGCTGTCGAGGCTTGTTCTTTAACGGTATCGACAAATGATTGGCGATCCTCATCGGAAGATCGAAACTCGTGACGCTCTGCAATGACTTCGGTGTCAGACATTAATGTCTTGGCCCAGTGGACCATTCCCATTCCAATAAAGAAAAGCGAGGCGGCCATTCCTAGACCGAGGAAGAGTTGATGCGCGTTTGTGGTTCCAAGAATTGGCAGATAGACGAAGGTGTCTGTCTTTACGAATAAGAATGCAAAGATGAAAAGCGCGGTACCGGCGCCGGAGAGCAAGAAGAGAACGGAGACTTGTCGCTCGGCTCGATCAGCAGCTTTAGGATCCAGATCCGCTTTGCGATGCTTATGAGCAGGTAGCCCTGGATCTTTGATTTTCTCAATCTCATTAGCCATGAGTTATCTCGCCTTCGATGCTAGCCATACGGAAATTCCAATCAAGAGGCCCAAGCCAAAGATCCAAGCTAGTAAGCCTTCGGTAACTGGACCAACGCGACCGAGTGATGCACCACCGAGATTTGGTTCTTCTTGGGTTGATGCAAGCCACTTAATGATGCTGAGTTTTTCGGCCGGAGTAATTGTCTTATCCGAAAACTTAGGCATTGACTGTGGTCCTGTAATCATCGCTTCATAAATATATTTTGGTTCTACTCCCATAAGAGTAGGTGCGTACTTGCCTTGCGATAGCGCTCCACCTTGTGCTGCAAAGTTGTGACACATTGCGCAGTTTGTGCGGAAGAGCTCTCCGCCTTGCGCAGTATTGCCATCGCGTTCATAGTTCAGACTTGCCCCATCGACTGTTGCAGGACCAGGAGCCAGGGATGCAACGTATGCAGCCAGAGCCGCAGTTTGGGCAGCGTCATAAATTGGCTTCTTGCGCATTGCTTGTTGGCTCATATCGGCCATGGGCATGCGACCAGTTCCGACTTGGAAATCTACGGAAGCTGCGCCAACACCAATAAGGGAGGGAGCAATCTCGCCGCCTTCGGCATTTAATCCATGACAGGAAGAGCAACCTTTAAGAAAGATTCGTTTACCTTCCTCTACC
>CANFRP010000012.1 GCA_947449535.1 Actinomycetota bacterium
ATGCAATCTGCAGTATCCATTCGCCTTAACTACTTTCAGGCAATCTTGGATCTTACAAATATTGGGCATGGTCGCAGAATACTCTCCAACTATCTTTTTCTGATGGAATGGGAAGCAGTTAATTCGATGATGAAGCGAGCGCAAATTGGGTTTTTACCTTGTTAAAGTATTAATTGTTGATTAAAGAGACATAGTGATGTTTGGAATCAAGAAAATTTCTTGTCCCAATATTTGCCCTTTTGCCCTTTAGGTTTCCCCAAAAATCGTGCAATTTTTTTATAGGTTTTGGAAAAATTTATAAATTTGTTTTGCGTATAAAGGAGCAAGCCCCGCACATTTCTATGCGGGGCCTACACGATTTAAAGAAGAGTCGCCCTATAAGCCGGATTTTGTCTCCTTGCGGAGGATCACCATCCATCTAGATCTGCAATTGCTTACAGATTCAAGCAACCTACCTGATGACTTGAGCGAGCAGCTCTTAAGCGCCATCTTTTTGGTCTTGCTCCAAGTGGGGTTTACCTAGCCAACTACATCACTGCAATTGCTGGTGGTCTCTTACACCACCGTTTCACCCTTACCGGTATTACTACCGGCGGTTTATTTTCTGTGGCACTGTCCTGCGGATTTCTCCGAGTGGCCGTTAGCCACCACTTTGCTCTTTGGAGTCCGGACTTTCCTCGGCATTACTGACGCGGTGATCCGGGCGACTCTTCATCGACAAGGATACTTGAATCAATTGCGATTCTGACAGTCGTCATTCCTGTCTTATCTGATTTCTCGGTGTACCAGGCTCCCCCAGATAGGTAATCAAAGAGGTGGAAACCAAGGCCAGGCGAGGCCGATTCGATGCCCAATCCATTATCCGTGGAGCTAACGATGATCTTCAAATCAGAACCACGGCTTACATCGATGGTCAGCTCAGAGGCACGTCCGTGTCGAACAGAATTTGCGATCAATTCTTCTACGCACTCACCAATCGCCTTTACCTCTGAGGGCCTTAATTCGGAGTCCGCAATTTTCTGATTGAGTGAAACTTTTACTAGGGCTGACCACAAATTTCTCCGCTTGGCGAGTTCCTCACTTAATGGAGAAGTAGCAGTTTCAAGTCCGATTTCAGGATTTCGCAAGATTCCCATGATCTGGAGAATTGAGGCTTGTATTGCATCAGCATCCTGAGACTCTTGAGCATTTTGAAGAATCTTTGCTTGAACAATGAGGTTGGATTGCAATTGGCCATGAATATGTTTCGCCCAAATCTGAGAGATATCAATAATCTCTTTACTGAGGACTTGTTCCTCTGCAGCTTGTTTTTGAATTTTTGATTTAAGGGCATCACGTATTTGACGATTTGAAATCAAAGTCGCTTGCCCAATATTTAACGCAATCGCAGTAACTAAAACAAGAGTAGCAAAGAGCCATGGATACCTTTTGTAACCGTTATCGAATGATTGAATTCCCAGCAAATTCATGAGCAGGCTCGAAATCGGGGGCGTGGCAAACATAATGAAAATAATTCCGACTTGAACTACAGAAGTTCGTAGAGATTCATAACGAGCAAAGACCCATTGGCAGAGTCGAAGAACAATATAGGCGGAGACGAAATCGAATATTGCGATTGCAAAGGAAGCGATAATCGATTCGTGGCGAAGGAGGATTCCCAAGGTAAAGAAACTTGTTAGGAATGCGAAAACTAAGGGATTGAGAACTTCATTCCTGCCACTGAGTGCAGCCAAGCTGATGAAACTGCCAACTTTGCCACGCTGAGTGCGTGAGCTACTGGAGCCTTCCTTATTTTGGAGAGATTGCGATTTCTCAATTAGTTCGTGGGACAAGTTACGGAAAGTACCTGATGCCAAATCTCGGACGATTTCCGGAAGGCGCTCATCCTCCTTTCCGTCAGCCATGTACTTTTGAAGCATTAACTGCGATTCCAATGCGGTTACTCGAAGTCGCTCTTGGATAGATTCTTGAGCTTTAGCCCTCACTAGATAGAAGAATGAGGATTGCTTAAATCTAATTTGCTCTTGGCGATCAAGATCGGCAAGAAGTTCCTCCTCAATCTGCCGATAAGAACCGAAGTTCTGAATAACCAACGAATAGATCGGTAGCCAAAGGCCACCCACGATAATTGCTCCCAGAATTCGCTTTTGGATAGAGATGAAGTCGTTGAGACCAAAGAGAAGTGCAAGTCGATGGACAAGCGCACCTGAGATTCCTGCACCTATGGCGCCAATCGCTGAGAGCCAAACGAATGTTGTCTCTATTTCAATTTTCCTAAAAAGCTCCTTAGCCAGGCGCCATAAGAAAAAGGTGAAGAGGAGCGAAAACGACTTTATAAATAACCACTGCATGAGAATGCCGAGAGTGGCTGTGCTGGACTTCTCTAAGAAAATTGAAGGAAATAAAGCCACTATAAAAAGAATCGGAAAATACTGAAGACCGATTTCCAACCGTCGAGAAGAGAGAGTGGAAACGCTCTCCTTAATGAATTGCTTCACGTAGTCTTTCCCGTTAGTTCTTGATAGAACTTAGCAAGCAGAATTCGTTGATTTACATCGCTCGAATACTTGATTCCACATTTTTTGGCGACTCGGGAGATGGAAGTCTCCGCCGATTTGATTGTCACATTTCGAATTCGACTGATCTCTGAGTTACTAAGGCCTTGCCAGAGAAACTTAAGAATTTCAATATCGGAGTCATTAAGCGAGAGTTCGCTCATTCGGGATGGTGATGGCTTATCAATTCCACTTGTCGCAATACTTTCGACAATCGCCTGAACTAAAGACTCCGCAGAATCAACTTTGGCTTTATCTAAATAAATTCCACCCACAGGCAATTCAGGGAGCTTGCGGCCAGTCAATCGCGGATCGCGATATGAGGAGAGAATTACGATTCCGATATTGGCATTCTCGCGACGCAATCCCCAAGCGAGGTCAATTCCAGTTGGACCATCGCCTAAATCCAAATCGAGAAGAGCTACCGAAGGATTGGTTGACTTTGCAATTTCCATTGCCGATCTTGCGTTATTTGTTGTACCAACAACTTCAATATTGTGAAGAAGTAAAGTTGATTCCAATGTAGTGCGCATCAAATTATTGTCTTCGACAATCAACGCGCGTGTGCGTTTGGTAGATGGGTCAACAGTCATGGCCCAAGTATTCACTCTCCCTCTCATTAGGGAAACCTAGGAAGTCTCAAGAGCTCGAGGGCTACCCCCTCAATTTAGCCAGAAATCTCAAATCCGCTAGCCCTTAAAATCCCCCTCAAAATAGAATTTCATATGCGTAAATATCGCTCGCTTAGACGTCTAGGACACCTTCTTCTTGTCTCTTTTCTCGCTTCCACAATGCTCTCGGTTTTAATTCCCCCAGCTGCGAAAGCTGCCGTTCCAATTACGACTTATCCAGCAACCAAGGTTCGTAATATTCTTGAAACTCACAATATTTCCGCCGGAAGTTATACCGCAACAAACATAACAACTTTCACAACTGCAGATAAGAATCTTTTTAAGTTTTCACCTACACAAGTTGCCTATAGCCCATTTGTCCAAGTCACTGGATTGGTGAATGACCCGACAACTTGCAACATCACACCTTCAGGAACTTACGGCGCTAACTTACCTGATGGCTACAACTCTCCATATGATGGAATCCAAATTACTTCGATATCGACAAGTAATGGAATTGTGACTTATAACGCGCCATCAATCCATAGCGTGCAACCTTCGGAACAAGTAACTATTTCTGGAGCTAGCACTGCGGGTTTCAACGGTACTTTTACTGTTAATTCCGTAGCAAATGGAACTTCTTTCACTGTAATAAATCCTGCGACTGGTTCTTCTTCCACAGCATTCGGTAAACACACAACTTGGGAGCGCATCTATGGCGCCACTGATACTACGTTTACTGTTTCTCGAAACCCAAACGCATCAGGTCAAACATGTACGATCACAACAAATATCGGTTCGAGAGTTGTCTCACGCGATACCGACAACATCCCGCAGCTTCGCACATCAAACATGGCGACAGATGCAACGGGAGCTACGATTTTTATGGCCACCGGAAGCAGATGGCCAACTCAGCAACTAGGCGAGGGTGAACTCTATATATCTAGAAACTCAGGTTCCACATTTACCAAAGTCGACTTAATTGATTCAAATGGAATCTCTCTAGGAAATACCACGATCGCTAATCCCAAAACAACCGCGGGATACAACACGCTCTATGGATGTCAACATCGAACCTGTCTGTGGAGCTCGGTCAGCATGTCAGCAGATGGCCAAGTTATTGCAGCAACAAGTTTAGGCGGGGAGTTTGTCTATTCCACAGATGGTGGTTATCACTGGACCGAAGTTTTGCGTGAACAGTATTTTCGCTGCCAGGCGGATGGAGGCGGTCACAAATGGCAACAAGTCGCAGTATCAAAAGCTGGTAACAAAATTGTTGCTGGCACAGGTACTGGAATTATTTTCGTTCTGGATCTGACCAAATCCAATAATTTAACGCTCACTCCTATTATGCCGTCGGGCACTTCGGGTTGCGGGCAGACCCCTTATTACACAAATACTAACCCGGCTGTTTACCACAAGAGCTCCAGTGATGTTGGAAGCGTTCCGGCCGTAATGAATACCGCTGGCTCGCTACAAGCACTTGGGATTGATCAATACGCAAAAACTCTGGTATTGGCATATGGGGCGACTGGAATTTTAATTTGTAAATTAACAAGTTCCCAGATTACTTCATGTAATTTGGCTCCAAATATGACCTTTGACAACGCCACTTCAATCGCCTGGTCTTCTAACGGTATACAGTCACAATCGAGCGTTTTCGTTTCTAATTCTGGCCAATATATAACAATCGGTACTTTCTCAAACCTACAGGCTCGTTCCGAAGATTACGGCGCTACCTTTCAGATGTTTGGAACATCCTATGCCCGAGCACCAGGAGGCAGCTCCACAAATTATTCTGACTGCAACAACCCCGAGGGAATTATCTCAATTGCGGGTTCTGATAACGGTCAAGTTCAAGTATTTGTCACTCAAAACAGCACAAACTCCTACAACTCCTACGCCATAACTCCGGGTGTATGTAAATCTACAAACTTTGGCCGAAAGAATTCCTGGGTCTCAGTCCCGGTTTCCATGTATGCCGGGGATTCGACAGACATTTCTCGACAACAAGTCTGGTCGAGCGTCGTGTTGGGTTCGACCGGTGCTCCGATGTACTTGGGTTCATATGGCGTTAGTCAGTACTACAACACAACTACTCCATGTAACGCCACATACGTTCTATATTGTTCGCCATTCTTCTGGTCTAGCTTTGGCGTCACCGGACCGGCATCTTTGGCAACTCCCGTCGGAACCACGATCTCTGGTCAATTTTATTCAACAGTTAACCCGCCTTCAGGTCAAGTGGCAACAATTTCGTGGGCATTAGGTAAAACTTCGGATGGTTCTTCTGTCTCGGGAATAACAATTACATCAAGTGGAACTTTATTTGTTGCTAATACCGTTCCGGAGGGTGTTTATGGAATGACGATTAGCGGCACGGATGCTGGAACGACTGCCTCCATTGACATGACGATTTATGTTTACGATCCCAATAGAGCTCCGCCAACATTTGATACGCCAGTCTCCACCAGTGATGGCTATACAGTGAACGTAACTAATTACGATTCGAGATATAACTACAACTCTTTTAGTGATACCGGAACTGTCACGCCTGGAACACCATCGGGCTCCACCTTGCCCTTAACGCTCACGGGTATAGCTCCATCCTCTCCGGCGATAATTACCACCCAAAGTTTTATGGGAACTGTTGTCACCACTCAGTATTCGATTATTTCGAGTACGGTCACTGGATATTCGACGGGCCCGCAAACTCCCCTTTACATAACATCTGATCCGACGATTGCCGCTGGGGGCAGTCGAACTTTGACTACATCTGGTGGCAGTGGTGCAGGCGCCGTTACTTACGCGATAACGACTACCGGAAATGCTGGGTGTTCTATTTCTGGCGCAGTCCTCTCGGTTACTTCTGTGACCGCGGGAAATACATGTGGAGTTACGGCCACGAAAGCTGCAAATGGAAATTTTCTTTCGGTTTCGAGTTCGGAACAAACGATTACTGTGAAAACAGCTGGATTGATTCCAACGTTTGACACTCCCATTAGAACTTCAGGTGGGTATACCGTTCACATCACAAATTACAGCGCTTCATACACTTGGACTGTCACTACTTCGGCAGGTTCAATTTCAGTCTCCTCTCCTTCGGGGTCGATTGAGACAATTACAATTACGAGTTTGACGGGCGGGGCTTCAGCAACAGTCACAGCCTCCACAAGTCGAACAAACTATTCAAACGAAACATCCACTGTGTCAGCTGCAGCGCTAAAGTCGCTTTCCATCCAAGCAGCTTCACCGACTTTCTATACTGGCTCGGTTGGTAATGAAACTTTTACCGCTTCTGCTCTCTTGGCTGGTGACACGATTACCTCAGTAACATTTACCTATTTTGGGACTGGATCCACTTCTTATGGTCCTAGCACAAACATGCCAAGCTCCGCGGGCACATATAGTGCAACTCCCTCCGCTGCCGTCTTTGGAGTTGGTTCTGCAAGTAATTACATCATCACCTACTCCTACGGAATCATCACAATTATGGCTGACCCAGCATTTGCAGATGGACCAATAATTGTTACGCTCCCCAGCAATATTGATTTCCGCAAAGCAACATATGTCACTGTCACAATACGTTCGGCTTATCCTGGTCGAGTGGCACTTCTTGCCAACAATCGAAAGGTTGCTGGCTGCACATCCCTTCCCATCGTGTCTACGACAACGTGTCGTTGGCGACCGAGTACACATGGCCAGATAATTCTCACGGGTGTACTCACTCCTACAGATAACGCGATTCCTGTAGCCAAGTTCCCAGTCACTGTGAGCGGTGGCCGTCGAGTGGTCTCCCGCTAATGGCTAAATACAACGCTTTAAGCCACTCCCTGGGTGATGGCGATGATTCACTTGAAGAGTTTGAATATTACGATGATGAGTTTGTGGCTGAGGATGGCTCGACTGCCAAACCACGAGTACTCACTAAGGCACGTAGATTCTCGATGCTTTTCGCTCTCGGAATGCTGACATCCGCTGTTGCCGCAAACATCACGCTTTCCTTCACTTCAGGTTCTGAATTTGGGCAGGGAGTAAAGCAACTTAAGGCGTGTACGCCAACACTCTCCATAACGCCAGTTTCAGGTTACGAGAATTCAGGAAGCGGAACATTCACTATGGATGCCGTAGATATTTCAGGTATTCCAGATACATGTATTGGATATGACTTTGTCATTAAAGTTTGGGATGACACAACGCAATCGCCACTCAAAGTGACAGATACGAGCGGTAATGACACGATTCTTTTAGATTATGTCCGCGTATCCATGCTTCCAGGAAAAGATTTTGCGATGGTCGGCTCACCTAACGCATACGTTGATATTCTCGATACCTCAACCACTACCGACAATCAAATTTCATTGGTATATGACGCCGGCGCACTGCAAGGAAATATCTCGCACTACGCCGACGCCAAGAATGTTTATAAAGTAACGGTTGAAACTTTCGCTACAGGTAGCTAAGTCCCACTTATTCTGGGAAGTGGCAAGCTGCTTGTGATCCACCGATTTGAACCAAAGCTGGCTCAGTCGTTGAACAGATATCTTGCGCCTTCCAGCAACGAGTACGGAAGCGGCAACCTGATGGTGGGTTAGCGGGGCTTGGAACATCTCCCGTAAGAACGATTCGAGTCTCCTTGCGGATCTTCTCTTGTCTTGGGTTAGCGAGTGGAACGGCAGAAATAAGAGCCTTTGTGTAAGGGTGGTGTGGATGATTGAAAATCTCATCGCGGGTACCGATTTCGACAATTTTACCGAGATACATGACTGCTACTCGAGTAGAGATATGTGAAACGACAGAGAGATCGTGGGCAACAAAGAGGTAGGAGAAACCGAACTTCTCACGTAGATCATCGAGCAAGTTAAGGATCTGTGCTTGCACAGATACATCAAGGGCCGATACTGGCTCGTCCAATACAACAAGCTTTGGACGGGTCACTAATGCGCGAGCGATACCTACACGCTGGCGCTGTCCGCCAGAGAATTCATGTGGGTAGCGATTGCCGAACTCACGGGAAAGACCGCAGAGCTCGATCATCTCATCGACCCGCGGATCAGTATCGTCTTTCGCCATTCCATGAACGATCAATGGTTCCGCCACAATCTGACGAATTGTCATACGTGGATTGAGTGATGCGTATGGATCTTGGAAAACAATCTGGGTGTTCCGGCGCTCTTGCCGCATCTCTTCCCGGGAAAGCGAGCTAATCTCTTTACCGGCGATGGATATCTCGCCACTTGTTGGCTCAAGTAAACGAAGAATTAATCGAGCGGTAGTGGATTTACCGCAACCTGATTCTCCTACCAGTCCAAGGGTCTCTCCCTCTGCAAGTTCAAATGAAATGCCATCAACAGCATGGATATGACCGACGGTTCGCTTGAGAAGTCCGCGTTGAATCGGAAACTTCTTTTCTAAGTTAGTGACTTTAAGGAGTGGCTTGGACATTAGAGCACCTTCTGAGAGAGAGCAAAATTTGGTTCGCCGACGCGATGACAGCGCACAGTGCGCCCATTGGAGATCTGACGAATTTCTGGAAGATCGGTCTTGCACTTATCGATCGCAAACTCGCAACGAGAAGCAAAAGCACAACCTTTAGGTGGCCGCGACATAACAGGTGGAGATCCTGGGATTGTGTAGAGGCGCTCCCCCTTCACTGAATCCATCTGCGGAATCGAACGCATGAGGCCCCATGTGTATGGCATCAATGGGTTTTCAAAGAGATCATTTACGGGAGCTTCTTCCACGATCCGCCCCGCATACATCACTGCCACGCGATCGCAGATACCTGCAACAACGCCGAGATCGTGGGTAATCAGCAGAACTGCAACGTTGAGCTCGCGCGCAGATTTCTCAATGATCTCAAGGATCTGTGCCTGGATGGTTACATCCAATGCAGTTGTTGGCTCATCCGCAATCAAAAGCTCTGGTTCGCATGACAACGCCATGGCGATCATTGCGCGCTGACGCATTCCACCCGAGAACTGGTGTGGGTAATCATCAAAGCGTTGGCGAGGATTAGGGACACCAACAAGATCTAACATCTCAATTGACTTCTCTTTTGCTTGTTTGGCAGATACCCGTGAGTGCACGCGAATCATCTCTGAAATCTGATGACCAATGGTGTAAACCGGATTGAGCGAAGTCATGGGATCTTGGAAAATCATGGAGATCTCTCCGCCGCGGATCTCGCGAAGTTCGCGATCCGGAGTGGTGAGTAGATCAGTGCCCTTCCACAGAATCTTGCCCGCTGGATAAATAGCAGGTGGTTGTGGAACAAGTCCGAGAACTGACATCGCAGTAACCGACTTACCAGAACCTGACTCGCCTACTAGACCTAGTACTTCTCCAGCACTGATCGATAGCGTCGCGCCATTAATGGCCTCAACCACGCCATCTGATGTATTGAAGTGAACGTGGAGATCTTGAATCTCAAGAAGTGGCTTACTCACTTTAGTCCTCGCAATTTTGGATCAAGTGCATCGCGCAAGCCATCGCCGATGAGGACGATAGAGAGCGTCAATACAACGAGGATGGAACCTGGGATGAAGAATACAAATGGGTGATCAGTAAGGAAGTTACGAGAACTAGAGATCATTACACCGAGTGATGGGGTTGGCTCGCGGAATCCCACACCCAAGAAGGCATAGATTGATTCGGAGAGGATCGATCCTGCGATTGTGAATGCCAAGACCACGATGATTGGTGGGATTGCATTTGGGCCAATGTGACGCAAAATTATTCGGGAGGTCTTGGCACCAGATGCGCGTGCCGCTTCCACGTATTCCAGTGACTTCACTTGCATAACCGATGCACGGAACAAACGAGTTGTGGAGTACCAACCGGTGAAAACCAAGGCTGCAACAATCACCCAAAATGATGATCCAAAGACGGTGATGATGGCGAAACCAATCAATACGAATGGGATTACCTGCCAAGTATCGATGAAACGACTGATGATGGTGTCGATGATGCCGCCGAAGTAGCCAGCTATTCCACCCAGAGTCACACCCACAAACACTGAGATAGTCGTTACGACAATAGCGACTGTAAGTGAAAGGCGAATACCGGTGGTTACACGAGCAAAAATATCGCGACCAAGATCATCGGTACCAAGCCAGTGACCGAATGTAAATGGGCTTGTGAGGATATGAGAATCCATACCATCAGTACTCCACTTGGAAATAATTGGGCCAACGATTGCAATGAGTACGAGGAAAGAGAGCATGCTCAGGCCAACGATGGAAAGTTTGTTGGAGAAGAATCGCTTGCGTACATCTTGCCAATACGAGAGTGACTGAGGAAGGTCGCCTTCAACGTTGAGAGCTGGATCTAGTGACATTAGTGGTTTGCCTTTCCATCAACTTTGATGCGCGGATCAATGAGGGCGTAGCTCAAATCCACGATGAGGTTAACGATCGCACCAAATGCAATAACTACGATCGCAAGACCTAATACGACTGGTGAATCTTGTGAGAGGGCCGAATCCGCGATAGTCGAACCCATTCCTGGGAGTGAGAAGACTTTCTCAGTTTGAACTGCAACACCAAAAATGGCAATGAGTGAAGTTCCATAAACAGTAACAACTGGGATTAGCGCATTTCGAAGTGCATGGTGGAACCAGACGCGACGGGCAGAAAGCCCCTTTGCGAAAGCGGTTCGAATGTAATCGGCGCGGAGAACTTCAAGTAAGGATGAACGCAACATGCGTGCGATGTAGGCCGCGTCTACGACTGCAACTACCAGCGCCGGAAGTACGAGTCCTTTCCAACCTTCAGTTGGTATCACGCCCCACCATTGGGTTGGCCAGGGCTTATAGAAGTTTGCCCAATCCCAATGCATCGAAAATGGAAGAACGCCAAAGAGATATTGAGCGAGAAGTCCAGAGACGAATACTGGAATTCCTTGAATGCCCACAGAGAAAACGGTGCCGAGCTTGTCCCCAATTGAGCCGCGTTTGATCGCGCTGGTGAGACCGACAGTGAGAGCAATAATTAATTGGAAGAGCGCGCCCCAGAAGAGAAGGCGACCAGAAGTGGCAAGACCATCATGCAAAATTGTGTTTACAGATTTCTCGTTCTTGTAGGAATAACCAAGGTCACCATGAAATAGGTGGGACCAGAAGCGACCGTATTGAACGATGGTGGGTTGATCTAGGCCGTACTTAACGGTGATGTTGTGGAGAATCTCCGGAGGCAATGATTTCTCGCCGCTTTTAAGTGAGATGGGATCTCCGGGAATAATGAAAAAGAGCGTGAACATCAAAGTCACAGCCGCCCAGACCACGATCAACATCTGACCGAGTCTCTTAATCGTGTAGGTAAACATCGTTCCCATTCTATGGTTTATTTAATCGAAAAGTGGAGAACTCTCGATAGAGAGCCCTCCACTATTCGTTACTGCTATAACCGGTATTAACCGATCACTCTTATTGGATTAGTTCTTTACGATCTGGTCGTAAACAATCATTCCAAGTGGAGAGATTGGGAATGTTGATGTGCTTGGTGCAAGCACAGTTGCGATTCCACGGTTAACTGTCTGTGTGATTACAGCGTCAGTCACAAGAGCTTGCTTCTCAGCAAGACGGTACTGGCTCTGTGCAAACGCAGGGTTTGTGGTTGCGCGAGCTGATGCGACCAATGCATCGAACTTCGATGAGCTGTAACGCTCAAGGTTGTCGCCATCGATTGACTTTGAGTCAAGAAGTGGGAACAAGAAGTTGTCAGCGATTGGGTAATCAGCGAACCAGCCTGCGCGGATGATCTGACCCTTACCTTGGCGCATCTTTGTGAAGTATGTGCCATCAGCTGGGAATGGATCGAGCTTTGCAGGAATGCCAACATCCTTGAGGTTAGCGATGATGATTGAAGCAACCTTGTCCCAACCAGCGCCATCGTTATATGAAAGGCGGATTGGTGTTGTGATCTTGTTGCCTGCTGCTGTCCAGCGCTTGAAGTCTGCCTTAGCACCTTCGAGATCGCGAGTTGAGGTAAGTCCTTGACCTGCCTTGTAACCAGGAAGTCCTGGTGGAAGGAGACCTGACGCTGGCTTACGAACGCCCTGGTAGATCACTGTTGAGATCTGGTTGCGATCGATTGCCTTTGAAATTGCAGAGCGTAGGTCGCGGTTCTTTGTTCCGCCAACAACTGGATCTTCCCAGTTGAAGCCCCAGTAGTCAGTACCGAGTGTTGTCTTAACACCCTTTGTACCCCACTTGCCGAGAAGCTCGGTGTAGCGGCCTGCTGGAATTGGACCGTTATCGCACTGACCTGATGCAAATGCGTTGTATGCAGCGTTTACATCTGATGAGATCTTGAATGTGATCTTTGAAAGTGTTGGCTTTGTTCCACCGTAGTTAGGGTTTGGAACCAAAACAACTTCGCCACCAGCGCGCTTTGTGATTGCTGAAGCGAGCATGTAAGGACCGTTTCCGATCAACTTGGTGCCATCTTCTTCAACCTTGCCATCAGCAGAGTTCATTGATGATGGAATTGGTGAGAACACTGAGTGACCAGCGATTGATGGGAAGTCAGTTGTGACGTCAACCATCTTTACAGTCAATGTGTTTGCATCGTTAGCAACAACTGATGAAGCAGGGAATGCACCCTTACCTGTGTTGTATGCCTCCATGCCGTCGATGAAGTAGTTGTGGTAAGCAACTTCTGATGCCATCTTCTCAGCAGCAGCGCGCTTCCAACCGTTAACGAATGATGATGCTGTTACAGCTTCACCGTTTGAGAACTTGAGGCCAGACTTGATCTTGAAGACCCATGTCTTTCCGCCATCTTTTGTTGACCATGATGAAGCAGCAGCTGGAATCAACTTGCCGTTTGCATCTGTGTCTGTAAGACCGTCGTAAAGCATTGTTGCAACGTTTGCTCCGACCAATGTTGAGGTAAGCGCTGGATCGATATGATCAGGCTCGCCTGCAGCAAAGAGCTGGCAGTCAACGTAGGTAGGTGCTGTAGCTGCGTGAGCAGTCATGACAGATCCACCTGCAATTAGAGCGACCGCAGCAGCAAGAGCTGTAGCGCGTACGCTTAGTTTCTGTACCTTCATGTAGACCATCCTTTTATTTACCGCGACGGCGAGCGCCACCGCGTGAGGGATTTGGAGCCAAAGGTGACTCCGAGGTGGGCTTACTTTAGGTCTAATTGAGGGTCTAAGCCAAGCCGCTATCAGCGAAAATAAGGTGATTTTGAGCGTGGCAGTTATTACATTCTCGTAACTATCGCACCAGACCCTAGATTGACCGAGTGAAGGTGAAGCCGTGCTGATATTGCTCCCTCCGAGTGAGGCTAAGAATCAACCGACGAAATCCTTGAAAATTAAACTCTCCGAACTCTCATTTTTCGAAGAGCTCACACCCACTAGATCTCTTCTTCTGGCAAGACATAAGGAAATCGATCTCTCGGCAATTGCCCCAGCCTTTAACGTCTACTCCGGAGTCCTCTATCGCGCGCTCGACTACACATCACTCACCAAGGAGGCGAGAAAGAGGGCGAATAAAGATCTACTTATCATTTCAGCTGCCTTTGGTCTGCTTCGCCTGGGCGATGAGATTCCGTTTTATAAATTTAAAATCGAGCCAATACTTTGGAAGAAAGATATCGAACGAGCGCTGAAAGGTTATGACGAGCGATTAGTGGTCGATGCCCGCTCTTCGACTTATTCCACCGTCTGGACTCCCAATCCTTTTAACTCGGTCGGGATTCGCGTCTTCACAAAAGTAAAAGGCCAACTCAAAGTCATTACCCATATGTCGAAGAAAACTCGTGGCGAAGTGGTCCGATATTTATTGGAATCCGAGAAGGAGCCTCGCACTCCTCGCGAATTACATCAACTCATCAATAAGAAATTTACTTGCAAACTCGTCGAGCCAGAAGGAAAGAAGAGTTGGTTTATTGATGTGATTGCGTAAGTCCGATATGGCTTCGCTCGCTCAATGATTTGAGAGCGCGCAATCCATCGGATGGCCAGATATTGGCGGTGGTAATGCTGCACGGCGCAATATCGATATGGAAGAAAGTATCGATGGGAACGCCCATGATGAGACAAGCGACTGCTTTCACAACTACGTTATGGGTGACCACAACAATTTTCTTGCCAGGGTGTTCTAACGCAAGATCTTGAAGCGCAACTTCAATTCGCTCGGCAACTTCGTCATAGGACTCTCCGCCGGTTGGAGCAAAATCGGTTGTGGAAACCCATGCATCCCATTCATTGGGAAATAACTCTTGGACTTGTGCGACAGTCAATCCATCCCATTCACCAAATCCACATTCCACCCAGGCCTCATCAAAGTGAATATCCAATCCGACTTCACCTTGAATTGCCTCTGCTGTCTGACGAGTACGCACCATTGGGGATGAAATAATTAAATCAGGTTTGCGGGCAGCTATTTCTTTGGCAACTGCCTCCGCTTGTTTCAATCCAATGTCGCTGAGTTCTGGATCTGATCCACCGACGCCGGAGAAGCGACGCTCTGGAGTAAGAATTGTTTCGCCGTGGCGAATGAAATAGATAGTTGTGGGAGTCTCGTTTGCGACCAATCGCTCAGTGAGAAAATTCCTTTGGCGCGCCGCAGATGGCGTCGACACATCTCCATCCAAAGCCTTATTCGCTAAACGATCAGCGTGTGAGTTCTCATCCCGCGGAATCCACTTATAAGTAACTAAGTCGCCGGGGTGCGCAGCTTTCGCTTCCTTGGCTAGTACTTTCATATCAGGATGCTTCACTTGCCAGCGCCCAGACATCTGTTCGACTACCAATTTAGAATCCATACGTACTTCAACAGTTGCGTTGGGATCTAATTCATTTACTTTGCGAAGAGCAGCTAGAAGTCCGCTGTATTCGGCAACGTTATTGGTGGCAATTCCAATAGTTTCATAGAGCTCATGCAGAATCTTTCCACCCTCAGAGACCACTGCGCCATAAGCGGCGGGGCCGGGATTGCCGCGAGATCCCCCGTCGGCGCTACAAATAAAGTGGCGAGCCATTAGATGCGCACCAAAATTCGACGGCACTCCTCGCAGCGCACAATCTCATCTGTGGGCAGGTTCTTAATCCGCTCCATCTCAATCGCGTTAACAGCTAAGTTGCAGCCTTCGCACTTATTGCCAATTAAAAGTGCTGCGCCAACACCATATTCCTTGGCTCGAATTTTTTCGTATAAATCAATCAGAGCTTGATCAATCTTGGGCGCAACTAAGGTCCGTTCTGAATTCTTCAGCGCGATCTCTTTATTAATTTCGGTAATGGAATTCTCTAGGCGGATGTTGAGCTCGAGCTCAAGCTGTGCCAATCCTTCAGCATCAGTCTTCAAGGTATCGACGCGAGCTTGCGCTGCATCTACCCGCATCATGATTTCAAGTTCGCCATCTTCAAGTTCTGCTTTGCGCTTCGCAAGGGTGCCTAGCTCGTGTTGGAGTTGCTCTAATTCTTTAGGCGATGCGCTGCCGGCGCTGAGGCGAGCCTCATCTTTGGCCATGCGATCGGTTACGGCTTCGACATCGACTTCGCTTCGGCGTAAATCGATCTTCACATCGGCGAGTTCGGCTTCGGCGCCTGCCATCTCATCGACTGTGGTTTGGATGCGGGCTTTAATTGCAGAGATCTGTTCTCGCTCGGGAAGAGCAGCTAGGCGGGCTTGCGCCGATTGAATTGTTGAATCGATGCGCTGAAGTTCGATTAAGAAATTTTGGTGCTCAACGGAAGCATTCATGGATATTTCTCCTTATTTCCGTGGGCCAGCAGATATGTAGTTCGCGGTAAATCTAAGTCTTATTTTAGGCGCATAATCTTTTATTTCCAAGCGCGCTCTGCTTTCATCGTTTCGTGGCCACAAAACTACCCTCAACGGTGAAGAAGTTCTATGAAAGCGCGCCCTCCCCTCATCGCGAGACGATGCTGGAGATGAGAAAGCGGATTTTAGAGATTGTGCCAAGCGCGCAAGAAGTCGTTAGTTATGGGATGCCAGCATTTAAAGTTGAGGACGGCGTGGTCTGCGGATTGCTCTCCAATAAGAACCATGTCGGCTACTACCCATTTAGCGGGTCAATTCTGAATTTGTTCCCCGACGAGCTCTCTCGTTATAAAGTTACAAAGAGTGCAATACACGTGCCGGTCGATAAACCAATGACCAAGGCTCTTTTAAGCAAACTTATTAGAGCTCGAATGAAAGAAATTAAAGCGAAGTAGTTACTTCTGGAAAAAGAAAGGAAATGTGTAGCTGGTGCGCGGTGAGGGTTTCGAACCCCCGACATCCTCGGTGTAAACGAGGCGCTCTACCACTGAGCTAACCACGCAAGATTTATCAGTTCCCCGATAAAAATTGAACAGCCCGAACTCTATCGCGAGTTCGGGCTATCTAAAAATCCGCATACTGGCCTTACAAAGCCGCGAGCGCCGCCTTGTAATCCACGTTATTACGCGCATCTCCTGGACCATTAACTACCTGCCAGCGCAGATTTCCCTCAGTATCAACAATGAATGTTCCGCGAATAGCCATTCCCCGCTCTTCGGCAAATACGCCATATGCCTTGGCAACTTCGCCATGTGGCCAGAAATCGGCGAGCAAATTAAAGGTGTAATTCTCAGCTTCGCCAAATGCTTTGAGTGAATACATCGGATCACAAGAGATTGCGAGAAGTTCTGTCTTATCGTTTTGGAAAGAGGCAAGGTCATCGCGCATGGCACAAAGCTCGCCGGTACATATACCGGAAAATGCGAAAGGGTAGAAAACGATGACTACATTCTTCTTTCCCTTGAATGATGCAAGCTCTACTGGCTGACCAAATTGATTTGTCAGTGTGAAATTAGGAGCCGCCTGGCCGATAGTTAAAGTCATGTTCTCTCCGTTGATTGTGTTAATGAGTTGTGGAATTACTTGCGGGCAGATTTGCGAGCAACTAATCGAGTAGCCACCCAATCTACCCCAGCAGCGAATGAAACTGTTTGTGAGAGTCCTGCAGTTGGCGCCGCATCTTGAATATCACTCGCCTCGATATATCCGTCTCGGCCCATCTTGGGAGTCATCAACCAGATATCACCATCCTCCGATAGGAAAGTGAGGGCATCTACCAATTCATCCACCAGGTCACCATCATCTTCGCGAAACCAAATCAAAACCCCATCGACAACTTCTTCGGCATCACTGGCAAGCAGTGGACTGCCGACTTTGGAAACGACGGCTGTTCGAAGATCTTCATCGCAATCGGCCCCATGGCCAAATTCGAGAATGAGGTCGCCGCTCTCAAAGCCAAAACGATCGACTACTGCCTCAGAGCCCATGGGCCAAGTCCACTCCCTTGTGAGCCGGATCGCAAGGGGTATCGCCTGAAATCAGGTGAATTTTCCCCGTCAGATCGTGGAAAGATACAGCCATGACCAATAGCTCGGAGACTCCAGACCAGTTCATCGATCAGCTCGTAGATACTGATCCGCAAGAAACTAAAGAGTGGTCGGATTCCCTGGAAGCCGTTCTTAAAAATGCTGGTCCAGTGCGAGCGCGCTACTTAATGCTCTCCATGATTCAAAAGGCGCAAGAAGAAAATTTGGGCATTACAGGACTTCGCGGAACTGATTACATCAACTCAATTCCACCTCTGATGGAGCCGGCCTTCCCTGGCGATGAAGATATCGAGCGCCGCATTCGTGCTTTTAATCGTTGGAACGCAGCAGTCATGGTGCACCGCGCACAGCGCCCAGGAGTTGGCGTTGGCGGACACATCTCTACTTATGCATCTTCTGCATCTTTATATGAAGTTGGCTTTAACCACTTCTTCCGCGGCAAAGATCATGCAGGTGGTGGAGATCAGATTTTCTTCCAGGGCCATGCAAGTCCGGGAATGTATGCACGCGCTTTTCTTGAAGGTCGCCTCACCGAGCAACAGATGGATGG
Organism: Actinomycetota bacterium; assembly: GCA_947449535.1. Lineage (GTDB taxonomy): Bacteria > Actinomycetota > Actinomycetes > Nanopelagicales > Nanopelagicaceae > AAA044-D11. The sequence continues at coordinate 18,066 of CANFRP010000012.1, forward strand.
CTTCCGCCAAGAACTATCACACGAAGGTGGCGGACTCTCCTCTTATCCACACCCACGATTGATGCCAGAGTTCTGGGAGTTCCCAACTGTTTCGATGGGCCTCGGTCCGATCAACGCGATCTACCAAGCTCGCTACAACCGTTATCTCCATGGCCGTGGCCTAAAGGACACCAGCGATCAACGCGTCTGGGCATTTCTGGGTGATGGCGAAACCGATGAACCAGAATCATTGGGGGCACTCTCTCTTGCTGCGCGCGAAGGTTTAGATAATCTGATCTTTGTTATTAACTGTAATTTGCAGCGCTTGGATGGACCTGTTCGTGGCAACGGAAAAATCATTCAGGAATTGGAATCGATCTTCAACGGTGCTGGCTGGAACGTCATCAAAGTTGTGTGGGGCCGTGAGTGGGATGAGCTTCTCGCTAAGGATCGCGATGGCGCACTTCTAGATTTAATGAATCGCACAACCGATGGTGATTACCAGACCTTTAAGGCCGAATCTGGTGCATATGTTCGCGAGAACTTCTTTGGTCGCGATCCGCGCACCGCAGCAATGGTTGCCGATTGGTCAGATGAAAAGATTTGGGCACTCAAGCGTGGTGGCCACGACTATCGCAAGTTGTATGCCGCATATAAAGCAGCAACCGAACATAAGGGTCGTCCAACAGTAATTTTGGCAAAAACAATTAAGGGCTGGACGCTTGGTTCGCACTTTGAAGCTAGAAATGCAACCCACCAGATGAAGAAGATGACTCTGGAAGATCTCAAAGCGTTCCGTGACACATTACATATTCCAATTAGCGATGAGCAGATCGATGCCTACTTGCCTCCGTATTACCGCCCGGCCGAAGATTCGCCTGAGCACAAATATATGATGGAGCGCCGTGGCGTACTCGGTGGATCAATCCCTTCTCGCCGCCCTAATTCAAAGCCAATCGCACAACCTCCAATCACGACCTATGACTCGGTCATGCGCGGCTCTGGCAATCAAGAAGTTGCTACCACGATGGCATTTGTTCGCTTGTTAAAAGATCTGCTCAAGGATAAAGAGATGGGCAAGCACTTCGTGCCGATCATTCCTGATGAAGCGCGCACCTTTGGTATGGATTCGCTCTTCTCCTCGCTCAAGATCTACTCCCCGCATGGCCAGCAATACGCTTCGGTCGACCGCGAATTGATGTTGTCCTATAAGGAGTCGACATCTGGTGTGATCTTGCATGAAGGAATTAACGAAGCAGGATCTGTCGCATCATTTACTGCAGTCGGTTCTTCCTATTCCACGCATGGTGTTCCGATGATTCCGATCTATATTTTCTACTCCATGTTTGGCTTCCAACGCACGGGAGATGCATTCTGGGCAGCTTCCGATCAGATGGTTCGTGGCTTTGTTCTCGGTGCAACCGCTGGTCGCACCACTCTTAACGGTGAAGGCCTTCAGCACGAAGATGGTCACTCACATCTACTGGCATCTACTAATCCCGCAGTCGTTTGCTATGACCCAGCGTTTGCATTTGAAGTTGGGCACATTGTTCGCGATGGTCTCAACCGCATGTATGGCGAGAACAGCGAGAATATTTATTACTACATGACTATTTATAACGAGCCATACGTACAGCCAGCAGCCCCGGCAAATCTTGATGTTGAGGGTTTGCTCAAAGGTATATATCTCTTCGGTCCCGCTAATGCGCGCAGCAAGAAGAAAGTTCAGATCTTGGCTTCGGGAGTTGCTATGAACTGGGCGCTAAAGGCGCAGAAGTTGCTTGAAGAGGATTGGGGCGTAGCTGCCAACATCTGGTCTGTCACTTCATGGAATGAGCTTCGACGTGATGGTCTTGCAGTAGATCGCCACAACTTACTTAATCCCGATGATCGCAAATCGGCTTATGTCACCACGGCCCTTAAAGGTTACGAAGGACCCGTTGTTGCAGTCTCTGATTTCATGCGCTCTGTTCAAGATCAAATCGCACCTTGGGTCCCACAAGAGTTTTACTCACTCGGTACTGATGGGTTTGGCCTCTCAGATACTCGCGGTGCACTACGTCGCCACTTCAAGGTTGATGCTGAATCAATCGTTGTTGCCACACTTGCCCAACTCGCACAATCGGGGGAAGTGAAGGCGAAAGTTCTTCGGGAAGCGATGGAGAAATATCAGATCCACGATGTAACAGCCGCGGAAGCAGGAAATACCGAAGGTTCGGGATGATCGGCCGCTTTCCCATCGTTGATATCTCACCGGTTGTTAATTTCGGTGAGGAATATGTCGGTGTGAAGGCAATCCCCCATGAGTTAATTGAAGTAAGTGCGACCATCGTTCGAGAAGGTCACGATGCACTACATGCAGAGGTAATTCTCTTTAATCCGGCAGGCAAAGAAGTGTCGCGTTCGCCTATGAAAGAGCTACATCAAGGCACCGATCGCTTCATCGGTGAAGTTCGCCCTACCTCCATTGGTCATTGGGCCTATGCCATAGAAGCATTTGATAACCAAGAGAAAACTCGTAACCGAGATGCGAAGCGAATTTCAGCAACCAGTGAGAAATTCCCAATCTATGTCGAGCCAGAGCGCGCTCTTGTCGGTGCGTGGTATGAATTCTTTCCTCGCTCAGAAGGCGCTATCAAAAATAAAGATGGATCAATTACATCTGGCACATTTAAGAGTGCAATAGCGAGCCTGCAACGCGTTGCGGATATGAACTTTGATGTTCTCTATATCCCGCCCATTCATCCGATTGGTGTGGCATTTCGTAAAGGCAAAAACAACTCGTTAGAAGCACTGCCTACTGACCCAGGAGTCCCTTGGGGAATCGGTGGCGCTGCCGGTGGCCACGATGCAGTAAACCCAGAACTCGGCACTCTCCAAGATTTCGATGCCTTTGTCGCAGCGGCCAAGAAGTTAAAGATTGATGTTGCGCTGGATTTAGCTTTGCAGACATCTCCCGATCATCCTTGGGTGAAATCTAATCCCGAATGGTTTACCACTCGACCTGATGGCGCCATCGCATACGCGGAGAATCCGCCAAAGAAATATCAGGACATTTATCCCATTAATTTCGATAATGATTACGCCGGAATTCTTAAGGAAGTAAAGCGGGTGGTTGATTTTTGGATTGCTCGTGGGATCACTATTTTTCGGGTCGATAATCCCCACACCAAGCCAGTGCGCTTCTGGCAAGAGTTGATTGGCTTGGTTAATGCCGAGCACCCAGAGATCGTTTTCTTAGCTGAAGCTTTTACTCGCCCGGCCATGATGCACGCACTTGGTAAAGCCGGTTTTCAACAGTCATACACCTACTTCACCTGGCGCACATCAAAGAATGAATTGATGGAATACGGCCGCGAGATCTCCAAAGCGACTTCCGCATTCTTCCGCCCCAACTTCTGGGTCAATACACCCGATATTTTGCCCTTCCACTTACAAAGTGGAAATCCTGCAATCTTTGCTCAACGAGCAGTACTCGCATCCACAATGGCGCCTTCGTGGGGAATGTATTCGGGATATGAGTTATATGAGCATCTTCCTTTTAAGGAAGGCGGAGAGGAATATCGCGACTCTGAAAAATATGAGATTAAAGTGCGCGATTGGGCAGGTGCCACGAAAGCTGGGCTGAGCCTTGCTCCATTTGTCGCTAAATTAAATGAGATTCGCAGAAAGCATCCAGCACTATTGCGCCTTCGCAATTTGGAATTCCATCACTCAGAAAATGATCAAGTGATTGCCTATTCCAAGCGAGAGGGTAGCGACCTTATTCTTATCGTCGTAAACCTCGACCCGATTCGAGCTCAGGAGACAACGGTGCATTGGAACATGGAGCTCTTGGGATTGCCAGCTTCCCAGTTTGCAGCGCGCGATGAACTTTATGGCGAGACCTACACCTGGTCAGCACAGACCTTTGTTCGCCTAGATCCCACTCGACCAGTTGGTCGAGTTGCTCATATCGCACATGTAAAGATCTAGTTCATGTCCTTATTTGCACGAATATTTAAATCCAAGCAGAGCGCTAAAGCGGTTGAGCCACAATTCCCACCTGTCGGATATCTCAATCCGCAATCCACCTTAGGCGAGATGGATTTATATCTCATCGGCGAAGGGCGTCACGAACGTCTCTGGGAGGCGCTCGGTGCGCACACTCGTCGCACACCCGAAGGCGAACTTCTGGGAACTGCTTTCTCGGTATGGGCGCCTAATGCTCGCTCTGTCTCGCTAACTGGCGATCACAACTACTGGGATAAATCCGCGCATCCGATGATTCCCTTGGGCGGAAATGGAATTTGGGAAATCTTTATTCCCTCGATTGGCGCCGGTACAAAATATAAATTTGCGATTCTTCAACAAGATGGTCGGTGGGTTGATCATGCCGATCCCATGGCGCGCGCTACCGAAGTTCCACCGTTGACTGCTTCGATCGTAGATGAGAGCACATTTGCGTGGAGTGATAGCTCATGGATGGAGCAGCGGAAGAGTTTTCAACCTTGGAAATCTGCACTATCGGTCTATGAAGTTCACTTGGGCTCGTGGAGACCCGGCCTTACTTATCGCGAGCTGGCAGCTGAATTAACTCAATACATACTGGAACAAGGATTTACGCACGTTGAATTTTTACCAGTAATGGAGCATCCCTTTGGTGGTTCGTGGGGCTACCAAGTCACCTCGCTCTTCGCTCCCACCTCACGTTTTGGCTCGCCCGATGATTTCCGCTATTTAATTGATCAACTCCATGCTGCAGGTATCGGAACCATCATCGATTGGGTGCCAGCACACTTTCCTAAAGATGAATGGGCACTCGCTCGCTTTGATGGAACAGCGTTATATGAGCATGAGGATCCGCGTTTAGGCGAGCACCCTGATTGGGGCACTCTCATTTTCAATTATGGCCGCAATGAAGTCCGCAATTTTCTTGTAGCCAGCGCGCTCTATTGGTTATTGGAGTTTCATATCGATGGCATTCGGGTAGATGCCGTGGCTTCGATGTTGTATTTAGATTATTCACGAAAAGAAGGTCAGTGGCTTCCTAATAAATTTGGTGGACGTGAGAATCTGGAAGCGGTTGCCTTCTTACAAGAAGCCACCGCAACTGCTTATCGACAGGCTCCGGGCATCATGATGATTGCCGAGGAATCGACTGCATGGGGTGGGGTCACAAAGCCAACATCGGAGAATGGCCTTGGCTTTGGATTTAAGTGGAATATGGGTTGGATGCACGACACTTTGGAATACATCAAACACGAACCGGTTCACCGGGCGCATCACCACAACGAACTCACATTTGCGATCTTGTATGCCTATTCCGAGAACTTCTTGCTCCCCCTCTCCCATGATGAAGTGGTGCATGGCAAAGGTTCGCTCTTGGCAAAAATTCCGGGTGATCGTTGGCAGAAGTTAGCCACACTGCGTGCCCTCTATGGATTTATGTGGGCGCACCCAGGAAAGAAACTTCTCTTTATGGGATGCGAGTTCGCTCAGAATGATGAATGGAGTGAATCCCGATCACTTGATTGGCACCTCTGCGAATTTGATGAGCACCGCGGTATTCAATCAGCTCTTCGTTCCATGAATAAGACCTATGTTGGCCTTCCCGCAATGTGGGAGCAAGATATTTCTCCAGCAGGATTCCAATGGCTTGTGGGCGCAGATGCCGCAGGCAATACCGTCGCATTCGTTCGTTGGGCAAGCGACGGCTCGTGCGTGGTCGCAATTTCAAACTTCTCACCTGTACCGCATGAGAGTTATTCATTACCAATGCCAAAGGCGGGAATGTGGCGAGAAATACTCAATACTGATGCGCTCGAATTTGGCGGAAGCGGTATCGCCAATTCAGTCATTGAAGCAAAAGCACAGGAGCGAGATGGGTTTGCTGCTACCGCGACGTTACGAGTTCCACCTCTTGCAACAATCTGGCTTTCGCTTTAAGCCCGAACCTGCTTTTCGCTACTTCCCAAGAATGCAGTTGCAGCGGTCAAAATCAGCATCACGCCAGGAATAATAAATGCGGCAGTAACTGACTTTGCCGCAACAGATGAGATAACAAGCTTTACCAAGAGGACCAGCACAGTATTTACCAAGCCCAATCGAGCCACAACTACTCCGCCCGGAAGATTGCTTCGTCTAGCCGCAATTCCAAAGAACCCGGGAAGAATAAATGAACATCCGATGCCAGCAAAAATAAATGCAAAAAGGGTGATGATAAATCCAAAGGTTTGATGTGAATGGGAAACTTTGGCTCCTGTGAGAAGAAGGGTAAGGAATCCCACACCTCCGACTATGGGATTCCAGAACATCCAGAAACGCTCCGGGCGAATAGTGAAGAGCCTATTAATGCTGAAGCGAATGGAGATCATGGAGATTACAAAGACAAAGTAAATAAGGATGCTAATTGATGCCCCCATGTGAAGCGTCTTCTTCGCATAAATTGTGGCCCAATCGTTGACCATAAACTCAATTTGAATCGCCATCAGCATTCCAAAATTAACGAGTGGTTCAAAAGTAAAGGAAGCGAGAATGCTTTTTAGCGAAGTTGCTGGATGCTCATCATCTGCGGGAGCGGGGCCCATCAAAATTGGATTTAATTTGTAGATGGCATACATCGAAATGGTCCAACACATAAGCAATAGACCATCTACATGCCAAGTTAAAGGCGTGAAATCGGTGATCACTAATGCAATCGCAGCGCTTGTTACCGCACCGCTACTCCACAACCCATGGAAGCGGGGCAGCAAAAGCTCGCCCGTCTCTTCCTGTCGATGAATGGCTTGAGCATTAACCGAGATATGAAATGCCGAGATGCAGAAACCAATTCCAATATTTACCCAGAACCATAAAGTCGCGCTATGCATATGGGGAACCCAGGCAATGAGTCCATACATGAAGCTGGCACTACCAATAAGAACTGTGCGAACGCCAATCTTATGTACGACATCGCCGATAATGATCAGTGCAATCATGGAACCAATTGCACCGAGGGCTAAATAAGTACCGAATTTTCCATTAGAGAGATGCAAGTTATCTTGGATTTCTGGAATGCGAGGCGCAATACACATCGTTCCGATTCCAAAGAAAAAGAAGAGAGATCTATGAGCCCACTTCTCAACAACGCTGATGGATGATTTCAATAGAGTGCACTCGCAAGCATTCCGCGGGCTTTGATCAAATCAGGATCGGATGGGTCTACTAAATCGAAGAGTTGAATAAGGTGATCGCGCAGTTCCTTACGTTGATCCCCAGAAGTCGCCTTAATGCTCCCGATCAGGCGAACAAAAGCTGATTGATTAAGCCCCTGTGAAATTTCAATATCGGCAGCTTTCTTAGCGGCTTCAATATCCAAAGGATTGGCATTGGCTGCCTGGAGCGTGTGGATGGGATCTAGTCCCTTAATGCGAATCAGTAACTCTGTTTGGGCTAGGCCAATTTTCGCAATTTGTTCGGTGGGTTTGCGAGCTACCCACTTTTTAAATGCATCGCGCGCAGCTTCGAAGTTACCGGCCTCCATCGCAGCCATTGCTTCTTCTTCTTCTGGCTCAATAATTTCTTCCGGAAGTACACCTTCTACTGGACCGTTCCCCACTCCACGCTCTTTGGCAATATCCAAGACTTTATCGATGACAAGTCGAATTTGATCCACGGGTGGAACAGATTCAAAGAGAGGAACAACTTGCTCTTGAATAATTGCAATCACCACAGGTACTGATTGCACTTGAAGTGCCTTAGCTAGTTGAGGCTCGGCATCAACATTTAGGGTCGCAATATCCCATGCGCTCTCCCCTTCGGCGCTGGTATCGGCTTTATGAAAAGCCGCCATCGTGTCCATCAAAACACTGAACTGTTCGCTGCGCGGTGACCAGCAGAGGACAAGGACAACTTTCTTATGTGAAGCTGGAATTATTTCGCCAATAAGTGTTTGTTGGGATATCACTGTTCCAACGAGGTTATCGGGCGTTATCGCTGGCTTGGCAAGCGCCCCAAGATCGATGACTCCCCCGAAATTTCCAGGAAGTGATGGGTTGCTCATGGGGCTATCCTGCCAAATAATTGCAAGAAGTGTTAAACGGTGACTTCGCTAACTCCTGAGTCTGTGCGATACGGCAAAATATTGGTGATGTATTCCTGTGTCGCAAAGTCAAGGCCAAGATCTTTACCGGCCTGCTCTCCCAAATACCAGCGGTGTTCAAGTATCTCGTGGAACATCTGTGCGGGCTCCACGCGTCCACGAAGATTTTCGGGAATCTGATTGAGAACATGATCAAATACGTCGACCATCCATCGTCGGGCGCTATCTTCAATAGGAGGAAGTGGTTTCTTCTCGCGACCGCGGAATCGATCAAAGGATGCGAGCAATCTCTTCGCTTGTAACTCTTCGCAGTGAATTCCCATTAAATTGGCAAGGCGGTTTTGGTGATATCCCGCTGCAACAAGTTTGGGAACGAATTTCAATGCCCCGGCGCCACCATCCATTGAAACTTCTACTTCTTCTACTGCGAATCCAAGATCTTGCAGAGTTCGCATCGCTTTTTCTACAGCGTGCCGATCATCAGGATCCAAAGTTTGCGGTTCTTTTAACATCTTCCACAAGCGGCGATAACGACGAATGACTCCTTCGCTGGCACGAATGGGATCCATTCCTGGATGCAAGACGCCGGCAATAGCCAAATCTTCCAACTCTGCGGCGACGTTAAAGAGCGCAATTTCTAGATCGTGTTCGCGTTGTCCATCACTCAAAACTGTTTGGAACTCTCCGGTCTCGGCATCGACAAGATAGGCCGCGAATTGATCTGCATCACGACGAAATAGTGTGTTGGATAGGGAGCAATCGCCCCACCAGAATCCCAGAAGATGAAGGCGAACTAAAAGTAGGGCGAGCGCGTTAGCCATATTAGTGATTTCATGCGGGGTAATAGAACCACTAAGAATTACGCGATACGGCAGTGAGAATGGCAGGTAATGAGTGGCAAGTGCGACCGGAAGATCTTCGCCATTTACATCAGTACGACCTTCAACGACTGCCACGGGGGTGACGCATGGCGCAAGTCGAGCATTCAATTCGCGCAGGATTGCATACTCGCGATTAGCGAATTCTTCTACAGTCTCTTTGACTGCATAAATCTCGCTCTCGGCCGAATCACTTGCACGAACCAATCGCACGATATGCCGGGAGATACCGCGCATCTGAGTCAGGGATTCATCCTCCGGCCACTCTTCCACCGGCTTGTTCCATGGCATTCGAGCGAGAGAGGTGATCTCTTCCGCTAGACCAGTAATTCGCAAGCCAGACATAGCCATATTCTCCCGCATCTAGATGAATATCTTCGGTGAATAGCCTGCATACGCGGGTGAGGTTTCCCTCATCTTTCGTTAATTTCAGATTAACATTTGCATATGGCCACTAAAAAAAGCGCTTCAGTTAAGAAATCGGCAGGAAAAGCAATAAAGAAGATTGCTGGTGAAAGAAAGGTCACGGGCAGTACTCCAGGCTTTGGTAAGTCTGGCGCGCCTTTAGATCGAGGCCACCCGTTCTACTTTGGATTTCTCGCAGCTCTTGGAGCAGTGCTTGCAATCACGATGATGCGCGCATTTGCATCTGCAAGCCAAGTATTTATTCTCATTCTTATCTCACTATTCCTAGCTGCCGGACTAAATCCTGCGGTTCTCTTCTTTCAACGCCGTGGTTTATCACGCGCTAGCGCGGTGGCTGTAATTGTTGGATGCGTATTGGCCTTTGTGGGACTCTTTGGCTGGCTCGCCATTCCACCGATTGTCGATCAACTCAATGCCCTCTTCCATAATGCCCCACGCCTTATTAGTGAATTAAAGAACAACCCCACCTTGAATAATCTCAACGATCACTTTGGAATTATTGATTCGATTTCTACCAAAGTGAATGAAGGCGTTCACAATGGTCAATTTGCCATGAGCGCTTTTGGCGGAATCGTCGGAGTAGGAAAAGCAGTTGTTTCCGGAGCGATCGCTGGCCTCACGATTTTGGTTCTCACCCTGTACTTCCTCGCCTCTCTTCCCAACGTCACAAAAACCGTTTATCGCTTAGTTCCAGCTACTCGCCGCGAGCGAGTCGCAGGACTCTCTGATGCCATCATCTTCCGTATTGGCGTCTTTGTCGGAGGCCAAGCCACAGTTGCACTTATTGCTTCTATTTATATTCTGATTGTTGGTGCAATTCTTCATCTTCCTTATGTGACTGCCCTCTCAGTCCTGGTCTTTATTTGCGGACTTATTCCACTGGTAGGACACCTGCTTGGAGTTTCCGTTGTCACCCTTGTTGCTTTGACCAAATCACCAAGTAGCGCAGCAATTGCATTCATTGCATATGTGGTTTATGTGCAGATCGAGAATTATGTGATCATGCCCAAGATTATGAAGAAATCGCTAGCCATGCCGGGACTTGTCACAATTCTTGCAGCGCTCTTAGGAACAAGCCTCCTGGGACTTGTTGGCGGCCTGCTCTGCGTTCCGATCGCTGCCGCAATTATGTTAATTGTTGATGAAGTGATTTATCCGAAAGCGGAAAAGTCTTAATACTCTTTCGGCAGCGGTAATCGATCTGGCGCAACTACCTGTGTAATCTCACTGAGCACGCGATAAACAGCGGGCTCTCCAACCCATAAATGTTTCGCTTCGGCTACGGCAATTAATTCGATCTGAGGAATAACGCTAAAACGCTGACGAGCTGCTTCGGGCTTGAGGTAATCATCGTGTTCGGGAATTAGCGCCACAATGCGTCGGCCATCCACCGCCCAGAAAGCTAACTCCTCATCGCTTACTTTCATTAGTGGCGGGCTAAGAAGGATCAACCCTCTGATGCGAGCATCTTTGGCATATTTGAGAGCAATCTCGGTGCCAAAGCTCCAGCCCATAATCCATAAATTCCTAACGCCAAGATCTTCAAAGCAGTAATTAATTGATGCGATCACGTCCAGCGCCTCGGAAATACCATCTCCATATTCGCCCTCACTGGTGCCGCGATCACTTGTAGTTCCACGGGTGTTAAAGCGAATGATTTCAATTCCAGCCATTTCGGGAAGTCGATTGGCTGCCTTCTTATAAATATGAGAATCCATCATTCCCCCGCCGGTGGGGTTGGGGTGGAGGCAAAGTATCGATGCACTCACGGGCCCGATCGGAGAAGCGACTTCGCCAACCAGTGTGAGGCCATCCTCGGTCTGGAAAGTAAATTCCTTACGATTGGAGGGCAAAATTGTGCTGGGGCGTATTAACTCTGACACAAGATGAGTTTAACCTTAGGCCATGAGCCCAACTAACACTTTTGCCAGCCACAACCCACTTACCGGGGAAGAGATTGCCCACTATCCCGACACTTCTCGGGAAGAAGTCTTTGCAGCAGTCGACAGAGCAAAGATCGCTTCCATCCAATGGCAAATGTTCTCAGAGCGCGAACGACGTCGTGTTTTATTGAAATGGAATGGTCTCCTGAGTGATCGCATTGAAGAGATCACTGCGATTATCGTTTCAGAGACAGGTAAACCGGCAAGTGATGCCACTCTTGAAGCCACTCTTGCGATCGGACATTTAGCATGGGCAGCCAAGAGCGCCGCAAAAGTATTAGCTGACCGAAATCGTCCCGCCGGATTGCTGATGTTCAACATGTCTGCTCGAGTACAGCGCGTACCAGTGGGAGTAGTTGGAGTTATCGGGCCTTGGAATTATCCGATCTTTACTCCAATGGGTTCTATCTCTTACGCACTGGCCGCAGGTAATGCAGTTGTCTTTAAGCCGAGTGAATACACCCCTGGTGTTGGCGCCTGGCTTGCACAAACTTTCGATGAAGTGAGCCCTATTCCTCATCTCTTTACCTGCGTTACTGGCCTTCCTGATACTGGCAGAGCACTGACCGAATCGCCCGTCAATAAAGTTTCATTCACCGGATCAACGAGAACTGCCAAGAAAGTTGCCGCATCCTGCGCCGAGCGAATGGTTCCAGTTGTTTTAGAATGTGGCGGAAAAGATCCAGTCATTATCGCCCACGATGCAGATGTGAAGCGCGCGGCGGAATATGCCCTCTGGTCTGCGATGTCCAATGCGGGACAGACATGTATTGGCGCAGAGCGCGTCTATGTTGTTGATCTGGTCGCCGATCGCTTTATTGAAGAGATAAAGAGCGCTGCGCTGGAAATTCATGCCGGCAAAAATTATGGTCCTGCGACCATGCCCTCCCAATTGGGAGTTATTCAACGACATATTGATGATGCTGCAAATGCTGGTGGCAAATTCCTGATCGGCGGCCGCGATTCAGTAAAAGCTCCTTATGTTGAGCCAACCATCATTCTTGATGTGCCCGAAAATTCGACCGCAATCACGGAAGAGACTTTTGGCCCGACGCTTGTAATTAATCGTGTGAAAAGCGTCGATGAAGCGATCGCCCGCTCCAATGCCAGTGCCTATGGATTGGGTGCCTCTGTGTGGTCGCGTCGTGATGGTCGCAAAATAGCTGCGCAACTCGATTGTGGAATGGTATCCATCAATTCAGTCATTGCATTCGCGGCAATCGCTACTGTTCCCTTTGGCGGAGTTAAGGACAGCGGATACGGCCGCATTCATGGCCCAGAAGGACTTATTGAATTCACTTATCCTCGAACAGTTGTGAAGGAACTATTTAGAATTCCGATTGCCTTTACTACTTTCAAGCGGAGTAAGTTTGCAGATACTTTTATTAAGAAAGTAACGCAGCTTCTTAATTAATATCGAGGTGCGTTTCGGGTGCGCTCGGTACGCGGTCCACGATTATTGCGCTTTGCCCAACACGCGTTATGCCAGTGCCGGCGACTCTCCACATCATGCTCTAGCCATGCGACAGTGTGCGGAGTAGCCGTAGGAATTACTTGGTCACATCCTGGGCAACGATAAGGCTTGTTGGAGCTCGAGCCAGTTATTTTTCGAACAACAAAAATTCCATCGGGATGATCTTCGACAATGTCACCTGATCCGCCAGAAAAAGTGAAATCTCCTCCGCGCTCTGGACCTTGCGAACCAGAACGAGATTTGGGGTGATTTCTACGCGGACTCACAGCCTTATTCTCCACTATTACTTGGCGATGCTTGATCACCTACGGCAAGATGCAGCCATGAGCGATGCAATTTCTATCACGGCCTTGCGCAAGCAATACCCAGATAAGAGCGCTCCCGCCGGGGTGAAATCGGCAGTGGATGGCATTGATCTCACAGTGGCTTCGGGAGAGATCTTCGCTCTGCTCGGCCCTAATGGCGCCGGCAAGACCACCACTGTGGAGATTCTGGAGGGTTACCGCGAACCCACTTCAGGTGAGGTTCGAGTTCTAGGTTTTAATCCTGCCGACCTGGGCAATAGCGCATCTGAGTTTCGCAATCGCATTGGAATAGTCCTGCAATCGACAAATGATGCCGCCGATCTCTCGGTCCAAGAGAGTGTCAGACATTTTTCTAAGTATTACACCAATCCCAAAGACCCAGAAGAAGTTATAGATGCTGTTGGTCTTCGCGAGAAAGCAAAATCCAAAGTTCGTTCGCTTTCCGGCGGACAGCGTCGTCGGCTCGATGTTGCTCTCGGAATTATCGGCACACCAGAGCTTCTCTTTCTCGACGAGCCCACCACTGGCTTTGATCCAGAGGCACGCCGTGCATTTTGGGGCCTGATCCGCACTTTGCGCGATGCCGGCACAACAATTCTTCTCACTACGCACTATCTCGATGAAGCCGAGGCGCTTGCTGATCGCGTGGGTGTGATTGCCAACGGAAAGATTCTTGAGATCTCCACCCCCGCTAATCTCGGGGGTCGCAATAGCGCCAAAGCAATCGTTACCTGGAACGAAGATGGAGCCAGACGCGAAGTGCATACCGATGACCCCACCAAAGAAGTTCTTCGACTCTCCTCTCGATTCGATGGAAATATCCCCGAACTCACCGTCACCCGTCCCACTCTTGAAGATATTTATCTTCGGATGATTGGAGGAGGTGTCTAATGAGAGAGATCATTCGAATCGGACTTCTTCGAGGCGCCTTGGAAACAAAACAATTTATGCGCCAGCGGGAATCTGTAGTTTTTACACTGGCCTTCCCTGTCATCTTGCTCTTTATCTTTGGTTCAGTATTCAAAGATAATTTGGCACCTGGCGTTACATTCTCACAATATTTTGTAGCGGGCATGATCGCATCCGGTCTAGTAAATACCGGATTCCAACAACTCGCCATCATGATTCCAATGGAGCGCGATTTTGGAACTATCAAACGCTTGCGCGGAACACCCATGTCCCCGGTTTCTTACTTCATTGGTAAATCAATCGTTGTGACCGTAACGATGCTTGCCCAAACTGTGATTCTGCTCGCCGTGGGTGCAATCTTCTTCAAGCTCAATATGCCAAGCAGTAGTAGCAAGTGGCTCACCTTCCTGTGGCTAATTGTTTTGGGAAGCATTTGTTCCACAGTTCTTGGAATCGCTTTTTCTTCAGTTCCCAAGAGTGGGCGCGGAGCATCTGCCGTCGTCTCCCCTATTGTGATTATTTTGCAATTCTTCTCTGGTGTTTTCTTTGTCTTCTCATCTCTTCCCCATTGGATGCAGCAATTTGCCGCGATATTCCCATTGAAATGGTTGACCCAAGGCATGCGATCTGTTTTTCTGCCAGATACTTTTGCAGTGAAAGAAGTGGCGAAATCATGGGAGGGTGGACGCACGCTCGCTATTTTGAGCGCCTGGATTATTGCTGGAACTCTGATCTCGCTCCGCACTTTTAAGTGGTCCGAAAAGTGATTCGCAAAGTACTTATCGCAGTTCTTGCGCTCACATTTATCCCTTCATCCTCGAGCGCAGCAACGAAGAAACCTGTTCCAAAGGTCACTGCGACCAAAAAAGCAGTTACGACGGCGACCACAACAAAGAAGCCGCTCGCAAAGAAGGTGGTTGCCAAGAAAAAGCCGGTTTATCGAAAGCGAGTTAAAGTTAGCGTTTCTCCTTCGCCTCCTCCCAAATGGCCACCAGTTAATTTCACCTCTGCTGGCGATATTTACGCCAAGATACCAACTGCCGTTGAATTAAAGGGCCTGGCATCTGCAAGCCCAACGCTCACTACAAATCTTCGCAATTGCGAAAAATCGATTTGTGGTGCGGTATTAGTCGCAGCAGAACAGGGCTGTTCGTGGTGGGAAGTTAACTCTGTCGTTATGGGTCCTGATAGTGAAGATGCGACGAAGAAAATAAATTATGGAACGCTACGAACTCTTGATTTGGGAACGCGAGCGCGAGTGATAAAACCTATTATGTTGATATCCGGCTTAGATTTAGCAGATGGTTATTCGGTGGGAAGTATCACTGCTAAGTGCTGGACGTCGGCAAAGCCTGATGGCGTTCCTAGCAATACCTATACCGCTCTCAAATAATTAGCGATTAGCTCCAGGAACCCATAGCTCGTCACCTTGGTCTTTATTGGCAACTCGGGCAAGTACAAAGAGTAAGTCAGATAATCTGTTGAGGTACTTTGCAGTAAGCGGGTTTACGCCTCCACCAAATTGGTGAATCGCATGCCATGTATTTCGCTCCGCGCGTCGGGTCACTGTGCGAGCCACATGAAATAAAGATGCAGCTGCGGTACCAGAAGGGAGAACAAAACTCCGAAGCGGTTCGAGGGTTCCGTTATAGAAATCAATTTTAGATTCAAGGTACTCGACCTGTGATTCCAGAACGCGCAGCGGCTCAATTTTTGGCTCATCTACAACAGGTGTACACAAATCTGCTCCAACATCGAAGAGATCATTTTGGATACGTACTAGAAGTTTGCGGCTCTCCTCATCCTCGATTGCACCCAGTGCGAGAACTACACCAATCGCAGAGTTTGCCTCATCCACTGTGGCATAGGCCTCAATTCGTGGATCATTCTTTGATGTACGACTCATATCTCCAAGAGCTGTCGTGCCGTCATCACCTGTTTTTGTATAAATACGCGTGAGATTAACCATAGGGTAAGCCTAATTGACCGCGTAAGATTCAACCACCACTTCAGTGAATGTCAGATGTATGGGAGGCAAAATGAGCGAACGTTTTCGCGTCATTGGTGGCTCTCGTCTTCATGGCCAAGTCCATGTGGGTGGAGCTAAGAACTCAGTATTGAAATTGATGGCCTCATCACTGCTAGCGCCTGGAATGACGACCATCACTAATGTTCCTGACATTCTCGATGTGGAGATCATGTCTGATCTGCTCACACGCCTTGGCTGCACGGTCATCCACAATGGCAGCGAACTTTCGATATCCGTGCCACAAACGCTCCTGCATCGAGCTGATTACGATCTCGTACGCAAAATGCGGGCATCGATCAATGTACTCGGTCCACTTGTCGCTCGAGTCGGGGAAGCTGAAGTCGCCTTGCCAGGTGGGGATGCTATTGGGCCGCGCCCATTGGATATGCATATTCGCGGGCTGGAATCTCTCGGTGCTACTGCCACCATCGAACATGGCTATGTCGTTGCCCGCGCCCCTCATGGTCTTACTGGCGCCGCAATAGTTCTCGATTTTCCATCGGTTGGTGCAACCGAAAATATTATGACTGCAGCTGTTTTGGCTCGAGGCACTACGACAATCGATAACGCCGCCCGCGAACCTGACATTGTCGATCTCGGTGACTTCCTTAACTCCATGGGCGCAAAAATCTCAGGACTAGGAACACCGCTCATCACCATCGAGGGAGTACCAACGCTTTCCCCCACAACGCATGCAACCGTTCCGGATCGAATCCTTGCGGGAACTTGGGCATTTGCCGCTGTTATCACTCAAGGCGATATAACTATTTTGGGATCTAATCCTGATCACTTAGAACTTCCATTAGAGAAACTCACTTCCGCTGGTGCAGTTATCACAAGTGTTGACGGTGGATTTAGAGTGCGTATGGATAAGCGTGCAAAAGCCATCGATATCTCTACGCTTCCCTATCCAGGATTCCCCACCGATTTACAACCAATGGCAATCACAATGAATGCAATTGCAGGTGGAAACTCTATTGTGACGGAAAATGTTTTTGAAGGACGATTCATGTTCGTCAATGAACTCGGTCGCCTCGGTGCTGAGATTCACGTGGATGGACACCACGCATCTATCGTGGGCGTAGATCAGCTGTCGGGTGCACCCGTTGTCGCAACAGATATTCGTGCTGGCGTGGGCTTGGTATTGGCTGGATTAGTCGCAGAGGGTGAAACTATTGTGGAAGATGCTTTTCATATCGATCGCGGCTTCCCTGGTTTTGCAGAAGCGCTTCAAAGCCTTGGAGCAGATGTAACGCGTATTTAGGCAGACGCGTTCGTTGTTGCCCCAAGGATTGAAACACGATTATTTGAAACTGAGATAAAGCCACCATTAATTGTGAATTCATTAACTGAACCATCAACAGCTTTTACTACAACCTGACCGTCGGCGAGCACTCCGAGAAGCGGGGCGTGATTTGGCAGTACGCCAATATCGCCTTCGAGTGTGCGGGCAGAAACCATGGTGGCTTCGCCCGACCAGACGCGCTTTTCTGGTGAAACTACTTCGACGGTGAGGTTAGACATCTTTTACCTTACTTCGCAATAGAAGCTGCGAGTTCGGCAGCCTTCTTCTCTACATCTTCGAGTCCGCCGCACATAAAGAATGCTTGCTCTGGAACATGGTCATACTTTCCATCTGCAAGTGCCTCGAATGCTGCGATTGTCTCTGACAATGGAACGAATGAGCCATCGATACCAGTAAAGACCTTTGCAACGAATGTGTTCTGTGACAAGAAGCGCTGGATACGACGAGCACGTCCTACGAGGATTCGGTCTTCTTCAGAGAGTTCATCGATACCCAAGATAGCGATGATGTCTTGAAGATCCTTATAACGCTGGAGGATCTGCTTGATTCGGTTAGCAACACGGAAGTGGTGCTCGCCGATGTAGCGAGGATCCAAAATACGTGATGTTGAGTCAAGTGGATCTACCGCAGGATAGATACCGAGCTCAGAGATCGGACGAGACAACACTGTTGTTGCATCCAAGTGAGCGAAGGTGGTGTGCGGAGCTGGGTCGGTGATGTCATCGGCAGGAACGTAGATTGCCTGCATTGATGTAATCGAGTGACCACGGGTAGATGTAATGCGCTCCTGGAGCTGACCCATTTCATCAGCAAGTGTTGGCTGGTAGCCCACAGCTGATGGCATACGTCCGAGAAGTGTTGATACCTCTGAACCTGCTTGAGTAAAGCGGAAGATGTTGTCGATGAAGAGGAGCACATCTTGCTTCTGCACATCGCGGAAGTACTCCGCCATGGTGAGAGCGGAAAGTGCAACACGTAGACGCGTGCCAGGTGGCTCATCCATCTGACCGAAGACCAATGCGGTCTTGTTGATAACGCCAGTCTCTGTCATTTCAAGGAA
>CANFRP010000013.1 GCA_947449535.1 Actinomycetota bacterium
CTCACCAGAGCTTTCACCTATTTCATTAGCCAGCACCTGGCATCAAGTGACAGTCACTTACGATGGCACTAACCGAAAGATGTATGTCGATGGCGTGCTGCAGCGCACAGATACTCCTGGTGTCAACGGCGCGACAAACAATAACTTCCGCATTGGATCAACAAATAACGGTGAGTATTTCAATGGAACACTCGATGACGTTGCGATCTATAACCGAGCTCTCACTACTGCGGAAGTAACAAACCTTGGCACTGGTGGTGGATCTGTAATACCTACTGCTATCCAAACCACACTCACTATTCCAGCTACTGCCCCACCTGTACATGGAAACTATGGAACTGGCGCTCTCACCCTTTCTATGACCGGGCCAACTCCTACGGCGGCAGGAATTACATTTAATCCAGCAACAGGTGTTATTTCATCTGATTCATCAGTAGTTGCTGGCACTTATTACGAAACAATTACAGCGACCGATTCACTCGGTGTCACGGGAAGCACGATGTATCAAGTAATCGTCAATCCAGCGCTGGTAGTAACAAATGGCTCGAATATCAGCACCACATATGGCATTCCACTTACATCAACTGCATTTAGTTCTATCTATGGAACAGGTAGCCGTACCTACGCAATCTCTCCAACCGTCAGTGGAATCACTATCGATTCAATAACTGGAATTGTCTCTGTTACTGGTTCGGTCGGGGCATTTGATACTACGACGATCTACCTTGAGACAATTACTGTGACTGACACGGTAGGCGCAATCGGCACCACTACGATGACAATTACCATCAATCCAAGAGTTGTTATTTCTGGCGGAATTGATTCGATTACGACTACTCGAGGGCTTGCCGCATACTCTCCAGCTTTCATTGCGTCCTATGGAACATCCAATAAGCGTTGGTCGATCTCGCCAACTGTTGCCGGAATTACCATTGATTCAATCACTGGAATCGTGACAGTTGATTCAGCGACCGCCTCTGGTTCTGGTTTTACTCCTGCCATTTACAACGAAACTATTACGGCTACAGATAGCGTGACTTCAACTACGACCACGACAATTCGAATTACTGTCAATCATGAAATTGTTGTCAGTGCTGGCTCGGATATCGCCACAACGGATCAAATTGCTTTAACCTCAACTGCATTTGTTGCTTCTTATGGAACTCGCACACTTCGATTTAGCCTAACTCCGACTTATTCGGGAATCACGATTGATTCAGTGACCGGTATCGTGTCGGTTGCATCTGGAGTGGCACCTGCGATCTACTACGAAACCGTTGTAGCAACTGATGAACTCGGCGCAACTGGCACGAAGCGTGAAACCATCACCGTTAACGCTGCGCTAAATGTTGTGAGTGCGCGTCCAATTGTGACGACATATGGAATTGCCCAAAGTTCTGGCGCCTATATCGCCATAAATGGAACTGGACTACGAACCTACGTATTGAGTCCAACAATCAGCGGAATTCGCATTGATTCCATCACGGGAATTGTGAGTGCCGATGCAGGTATCGGTTCATCGACGGATACAACGACCTTTATCGAGACGATTACTGCCACTGACTCTGTCGGCGCTATTGGCATTCGAGTTATCAGCGTTGTAATCAATCCTTCAATTGTCATCAGTGGTGGCCAAGCAACAATGCTCACCACTCGAGGTCGCGCAGATTCATCCACTGCCTTCATCGCCACATTTGGTACTGGCACTAAGTATTGGAGCATCTCTCCAACTGTCACTGGAATCACTATCGATTCCATCACCGGTGTTGTTTATGTAGCCGCTACAACCATTGCAAATAATGGTTATATCGAGACCATTACGGCTACCGACTCAGTCGGCGCAGTCGCACGAGTTTCGATCACCATTCGCGTCAACCCAGAAGTCGCAGTATCAGGTGGATCCGATATCACCACTACTACTGGCGTCTCGCTTTCATCTCAGGCATTTGTCGGATCGCTCGGTACAACTTCAGCTACTGGTGGTAGTGGTGCATTCACTTACTCATTAACACCAACCATCACCTATATCACCATTGATACCTCATCTGGAATTGTCACTGTTGATTCATCGCTCGCGGCCGGTACTTATAGTGAAACGGTTGTAGCAACCGACTCCCAAGGTCAAAAGGGCTACAAGAATTTCAAGATTTACATCAATGCTGCAATAGCGATCGGCGCTGGGTCGGGTATCACCACCACAACCGGAATTTCTCGTTCATCGCTCGCCTTTACTTCAGCAAACGGAACAGGTACTCGTACTTTCAGCATTACCGGTGGTGATCATGGTGTCACGATTGCGCAATCAGGAATTGTGACCGTCGATAGTTCAACACCTGCCGGTACATATATTGAGACAATCACAGTGACCGATACGGTCAGCGCCTTTGCTAAGCAGACGATTACCATTTTGGTTAACGTCCCAGTGCTTATTGGTGGCGGATCGAGCGTCTTGACGACCTTTGGCCGTGCTGACTCATCGACCGCATTTACCGTAACTGGCGGTACTTCGACTTATACATATTCCATCAGCCCATCAAATATCGCTGGAATCACGATTAATGCAAGCTCCGGTGTAATCAGTGTGGCCTCAACAACAGCGGTAGGCACTTACATTGAAACAGTTACGGTCACCGACTCAGTCACTGCAAAATCCAGTACTACGATGACAGTTCAAGTGAACCCAAGTGTCACTGTTGCAGGTGGTTCGGGAATCACCACCACTCAAGGAATTGCCCGCTCATCCACTGCATTTACTGCAAGTGGTGGAACAACTGCTGCGACAAATGGATCAGGTGCTTTTAGCTTCTCGATCTTAAATCCAATCGCTCACATAACAATCGATACTTCTTCCGGAATCATTTCGGTGGATTCATCACTCGTCGCTGGAACTTATGTTGAAACTGTTGTGGCAACAGATAGCTTAGGCATGAAGGGTTATCTCGCGATGACCATTCTCGTTAACCCTGTCATCTCAGTTGGTGCTGGTTCAAATATCGTCACAACAACTGGATTTGCGCAATCCTCCACCGCATTTACATCGGCAAATGGAACAGGTACTCGTACATTTAGCGTGACCGGCGGCGATCATGGTGTGACAATCTCTACTAGCGGCATCGTGACGATCGATAGCAGCACAGCAGCCGGAACTTATTACGAGACCGTTACATCGACCGACGATCGCGGTGCAATCGGTATTAAGACCCTGACGATCTTGGTCAACGTCCCAGTCCAAATCGGTGGCGGCGGCAACGTTTTGACCACTTTTAGCCGCGCGGAATCATCGACTGCATTTACGGTGTCGGGTGGTACGACCACTTATCGCTACTCCATTAGTCCAACTGTTGCTGGCATAACGATTAATGCAACAACTGGTGTTGTCTATGTTGCAGCGACCACTCTTCCTGGTACCTATGTCGAGACTGTGACAGTTACTGACTCTGTGACTGCATCATCTAGCACGACAATGACAATCCTGGTTAACGATTCCATCACCGTCACCGCTGGCTCAAATATCAACACTACATATGGAATCTCACTGTCATCCTCGGCTTTCGTCGCCTTCGGTGGAACAACTGCTGCTACCAATGGAAGTGGCGCATTTACTTATTCCATCACTCCTACCAATTCACATATCACCATCAATTCCACTACTGGTGTTGTGACGGTTGATTCGACCTTGGCCGCGAACACCTACATTGAGACAGTTGTAGCTACTGACTCGTTGGGCGTAAAGGGCTATAAATCAATAACAATCGTGGTTGCGAGCTCGATTGTTATCTCCAACGGCGGACCGATCACGACCACCCACTTTGTTGGCCGACCATCTCCTGCCTTTACGGCAGCAAACGGTACGGGTGCCAAAGTTTGGTCCATATCGCCTACGGTTTCTGGAATCACCATTGACTCCACTACTGGTGTTATTTATGTTGATTCCACTACCGACGTTGGCACTTATGACTTTGTTGTGACAGCCACTGACCAGGTAGGTGCAACGGCCACATCTTCTTCCCACGTCATTGTTAATACTGAAGTTTCGATTGCAGGTGGCTCAAATGTCACTTCTACATATGGCCGTACCGTCACATCGACCGCATTTACTAAGGCGAATGGAACTGGCCCATGGGTCTTCTCCCTATCTCCAACTTTGACAGGTATCACCATTGATTCCACTACCGGAATCGTGACAGTTGGAGCCACGGCTGCGCGCGGAACAGTTGTAGAGACCGTCACCATCACCGATGCAGTTGGGTCCAAAGCATCGACTCAGATGACGATTATCGTTAACGAGACGATCACAATCTCTGCTGGCTCAAATATCATCACAACATCTACCAAGTCACAATCATCTTCTGCCTTTGTAGCAACAAATGGAACGACGTCATTGACCAACGGAACCGGATCTTTCCTCTGGAATATTGAATCGATGACTGTCGATACTGGCACTGGACTTGGTCAAAAGACGGTTACCAACATTCCCGCATCCGGAATTTCGATCGACAGCAGTACCGGAATCATCACCGCCTTAGTGACATATGCAGGTACCACGACTTCTAAGGGTGAAACTTTCACAGTCACAATTAAAGTCACGGACTCAGTTGGCTCAACCACACTCAAGACGATGACGGTGCGAGTCAACGTCGCAGTTGCATTTGGATCGATTAATAAGAGCTTCTCAAAGTGTGATTTCTGTACAACTGCCGGTCACTCCCGAAACTTGAAGGCGATTACAGGGCTCTATGGAACTGCTCCGTATGCATTTTCGCTCAGCACTGTTTATACCGGAATTAGCATTAACTCCACATCGGGTGTTATCACGATTGATACTGCGACTGCTCTTGGCGTGTACCCAGAAACTCTGACAATTACCGATTCCATGGGCTCTTTCGCCACAACCTTGATTACGATTTATGTGAACAACGTGCTCCAAGCTCCAAATGTCAGCGCGGGATTAACTACAACAACAGGTATCCGTCTTGTTGGTGACACTATGACCTGGCAAGGTGGAACTGGCGCAGTTAACTTCGCAGTTACTCCTTCACATTCGGCGCAAGGTATTTTCCTTGTACAAGGAATCGATACAACCGATGGCCTAAATCTTCCGCTACCTGCTCACTATGAGATCGCCGAGACAGCGACGCCTGGCATTTACTACGAAACAATCACTATTACCGACCAGCTGGGCTACAGCGATCAAGCAGTAATTAAAATTACGGTTAATGCTGCGGTTGTAGTCAGTGGCGGCGGTAACGTGACGACCACATATGGAATTCGACAGGTAACTCCAGCATTCACATCCGATACCTCTACCGGTACCGGAACCAAATACTTCTCGATTAGCCCAACCCGAACTGGCATCACCATCGATACCGTCACAGGTGTAGTGACTGTTGAATCTAATACTGCAGTGGGAACGTGGATCGAAACTATTACTGCAACCGATCAAGTTGGTGCTATTGGTATCACCACAATGACAATTGTGGTTAACACCGGAATTTCGATTTCTGGTGGTTCCAATATCACAATTACGCAAGGCGTTTCTCGTAGCTCTGCTGCACGGATTGCTTCCAACGGTACTGGCACTAAGGTCTTTAGCATCTTGCCGGCAGTCACTGGCATCACCATTGATTCAGTTACGGGCGTAGTGACTGCTGATAGCACGACGGTTGCTGGTACTTATGTAGAGACGATTACAGCAACTGACTCTGTGGGGGCAATTGCAACCCAGATTATGACGGTCTTAGTGAATGGTCCACTCACTATCGGCGGGGGAGTCGCGACCTTCTACACAACCTTTGGTTTAACACGTACAACACCAGCCTTTACTTATGGTGGCGGTACAACTCCATGGAGATTTACCATCTCACCAACCGTCACTGGAATCACCATTGACTCCATCACCGCAATCATCACTGTTTTGGGCAGTACCCTGAAGGGCACTTACCTCGAAACGGTAACTGTTACTGATTCACTCTCAGTAGTTGCAACTACCCAAATCACCATCCAAGTCAATGATTCGATTACAGTCTCAGCCGGTAGCGATATCGCCACAACTCGTGGAATTGCGATGTACTCATCTCAATTCGCAGCTTCTGGTGGAACAACTGGCTCAAATGGTGGCTCCGGCGTTCTTACCTTCACACTGACACCTGGCTATTCTGGAATTTCGATTGACACATTGACGGGCATCATCTTTGTGGATTCCAACACTGTTGCCGGCACTTACAACGAATCGGTCACTGCAACTGACTCATTTGGCGTCACCGGCAAGAAGAATGTACGCATTGTTGTGGCCGACACCATCACCGTTACAGCTGGCGGCAACATCATTACGACCGTCGGATATCAATTAAAGACTCCCGCCTTTGTTGCATCCAACGGAACTGGAACCAAGCGATTCTCCATCGCTCCAACAGTTAGTGGAATCACCATTGATTCTGTGACCGGTATCGTCACCGTCGATTCCTTTACTGCCATCAGCGATTACGTCGAAACCATCACTTCGACTGACTCCGTGGGCGCCACGGGTTATAAGGCAATGACCATAAAGGTTAATATCGCCCCAACTATCGGTGGTGGCTCAAATATTCTCACCACCAGATTGCGTTCTGATACATCGACCGCATTTACCGTCAGCGGCGGAACATCAATCTTCCGTTACTCCATCACGCCAACTGTTTCGGGAATTTCTATTGACTCCGTCACGGGAATTGTGAAAGTCGAGACGTACACCGTTGCCAATACATACATTGAGACGGTCACAGTTACTGACTCGGTGGGCGCAACTAGTTCGACCCAAATGACGATTGTCGTCAATACCCAAATGGGAATTTCTGGCGGTAACAACATCGTGACTACATCTGGTATTGGTCAGGTCTCAAGCGCATTCGTTGGTAGCGGCGGAACAATTACTGGGACAGGTGGCACGGCTGTCTACAAGTACACCTTGGTCTCCAACCCAACTTCTTCGTACATCACAATTGATTCAGTCACTGGTGTGATCACCGTCGATAGCGCGGTTGCCGCGGCAGATACTCTCAACGCGCGCGTCTACACCGAGACGATTACCGTCACGGATAACTTAAACATGTCTTATTCCATCACCAAGACGATCACGGTAAATGCGCCAATTTTGCTTACAAATGGCTCAAATATCACCACCACTCAAGGCGTCGCTCGTTCATCCAACGCGCTAGTGAAGACTGGTGGAACCACTGGAGTCGCGTATTCCATCGCAACCGCCAATGCCACACCACTTCCATCCGGAATTACCATCAACTCCACAACTGGTGTTGTCACAGTTAACTCCAGCACGTCAAGTGGAACCTACACAGAGACAATCACTGCGACTGACTCGGTTGGTGCTACTGCCAAGCTTGGCATCATCATCTTGGTCAATGATTCAATCACGATTACTGCTGGATCAAATATCCTCACTACTTATGGCCGCGCTGATACCGCCACAGCATTTACATCCACCGGTGGTACCGGCACAAAGAATTATCAAATCACCAGCACTATTCCAAGCGGCGTTGCCATAAATGCAAGCACTGGTGTGATCACCGTTTCTAAGACAACACCAGTTGGTATTTATACCGAAACTGTTTCAGTGACCGACTCTGTTAATGCGACGATCTCCACGACGATGATTATTCGAGTCAATGATTCGATCACGGTCGCCAATGGTTCGAATATCACGACTTCTTATGGAATCACTCGATCTTCTAGCGCCTTCACCGCTACTGGCGGTACTACTGCTGCTACTGGTGGCGCAGGTGTTCTCGTCTTCTCCTTAGTCCCAGTTATTTCTGGAATTACGATTGATCAAAATGGAATTGTGACTGTCGATAGCACGGTTGCTGGAAATCAGACTTATTACGAAACTGTCACTGTCACTGACTCATTAACTGTCATCGGAACCAAGACCATGTCGATTTTGGTCAATACGGTTCTCACATTGGCAGCCGGATCAAATATCGTGACCACAACGGGTGTTTCCCGATCATCGTCGGTATTTGCCCAAGCTGGCGGCACAACACCATGGACATTCTCGATTACAGATACTCCGACCTGGTTTAGCGTCAACAGCTCAGGCATTGTCACAGTAGATAGCACGACTCCAAGTGGCATCTATTTTGAAACCGTCACTGTCACTGATTCAGTGGGAGCCACCGCTCGTCAACCAATTACTATTCGCGTCAATCCGGCAATGGTAATTTCTGGATCCACAACGATCTACAACACCACTGGTCGCACAGATACACGTACTACATACACAGCTACTGGCGGTACCACCAGCGCTTCCGGTGGAGTGGGTAATTACAGTTGGTCCATTACCGGAACTCAAGCAAATGCCGGAATTCTCATTAACTCAAGCACAGGTCTACTTACTATCAAGGACACTCTGACTGCTAACACCTACCTAGAGACCATTACGGTTACTGATTCAGTCTCTGCAACGACTAAATACAACATCACCATCATTGTAAATCCAGCGATCCAAGTTAATGGTGGAAGTAACATCACAACCTCATTTGGAATCACTCGGACTTCTACCGCCTTTACAGCGACCGGCGGTACTACCGCGGCATCTGGTGGAGTCGGCGCTCTTGTCTTCTCCTTAGTTCCAACAATTACCGGTATTTCTATTGATCAAAATGGAATTGTCACCGTCGATAGCACGGTGGCCGGTGGACAGACATATAACGAAACTGTCACGGTTAGTGATTCATTTACCGTTACTGGCACCAAGCCAATGACGATTACCGTCAACACTCAACTCACTCTTGGTACCGGATCCAATATCGTGACCACCGCTGGAGTAGCGCGAGCTTCATCGGCATTTGTTTACGCTGGAGGTACCACACCGTGGACCTACACAATTACAGATACCCCAACTTGGTTTAGCGTTAGTGGTACAGGCGTTGTCACAGTTAGCGCAATTACGCCAGCAAATATCTATTACGAAACTGTGACTGTTACCGACTCGGTCGGCGCAGTTGCTCGTTCACCAATTACTATTCGCGTCAATCCGGCAATGGTAATTTCTGGATCCACAACTATTTACAACACGACAGGTCGTACTGATTCCAGCACCACCTACACAGCTACTGGCGGTACTACCAGCGCTTCCGGTGGAGCCGGCAGCTACTCCTGGTCCATTTCTGGCACGCAAGCAAATGCTGGAATTCTAATTAATGCGAGCACTGGTGTACTTACTATTAAGGACACTTTGACGGCTACTACTTACTACGAGACCATCACGGTTACTGATTCGGTATCGGCCACAACTAAGTACAACATCACTATTTATGTGAACGCAGCGATTGTGGTCAGTGGTGGCGACAGCATCACCACAACCCAAGGAATTGCCAAGAGCACTCGAGCATTTACAGCGACCGGTGGAACGATCACTGGCTCAGGTGGTTCTAGCGCCTACTCATTTAGCCTCGTCTCCAACCCTGCAAACTCTGGAATTCGGATTGATTCCGCGACGGGCATTGTCTATGTAGCTGACACAGTTACGGCTAATACTTACTACGAGACGATTACTGTCACAGATAACCTTGGAGTGACTGGCTATAAGACGGTTACTTTCTTGGTTAACGCGCTCAACGCCCTCACCAATGGTTCAGATGTTGTGACGACGCAAGGCGTTGCTGCCACATCGGCTGCCTTTGGACGTACCGGTGGTACGACGCCGTGGACCTACAGTGTTTCTAATGCAGCAGCAGGATTCACCATCAACAGCTCTGGTGTTGTCTCGGTTCCCAATACAGTGGCTGCAAATACCTACTACGAGACAGTCACTATTACTGACTCGGTTACTGCATTTGGTACTAAGGCGATCATTATTCGGGTCAACCCAGTAATTTCAATCACTGGTCCAAACACTCTATATACAACCACTGGACGCATCGATACTTCAACGACCGAAACCGCTACTGGTGGAACAACCCCTGCCACTGGTGGAATTCGCGCATTTATCTTTGCGCTTACTTCCAATCCAGTCGCTTCTGGAATCACCATTAGCCAGACAGGACAGATTCGTGTCGCAGACACTGTTACTGCTGGTACTTACTACGAGACAGTCACTGTGACTGACTCAGTTGGTGCTACAGCAACCAAGAACTTCACTATTTATGTAGCCCAGAGCATTACCGTCACCGGTGGTGGAGTAATCAACACAACCTTTGGTTTTGCCCAAACATCTGCTGCTTTCATAGCTAATTTCGGTACGGATACAAAGACATTTACCTTACTGAACGCTCCTTCTGGCGTTTCCATAAGTGGAGCCACCGGTGTAATTACTGCTACAAGCTCAACCGCAGTCGGTGTTTATATCGTCACCGTCGTTGCGACCGATATTTATGGCATGACTGGATTGGTGCTCGACACCATTACCATCAATGCTGTTGAAACTGTGACCGGTACCGCCGCGCCTACTACAACCTTCGATACCGTCACGGTCCTTACCTACACATTTAATTCCGGTACCGGCATCAAGAAGGTAACCAGCTTTGGCACTGCATACACCGGAATCTCATGGGATACATCGACTGCAAACACGGCTAAGTTAACGGTCGCACAGTTCATGCCGCTGGGTACATACACGCCTACCTTGACGATCGTTGATTCTGTCGGTGCGACTATTACATATCCAATTACCTTGACTGCAGCCAAGGGAAATCGATCTCTCACTGAGACATCGACTTCGATCAATATTCGTTACGGCGATACCGCCACTGTTTCGGGTATTGGATATCCAAATGGAACCGCTTGTCAGTCTGTAATTACCACTGATGGCAATTACACAGTTGTTCAATTTAAGAACACTGGCGCATGTAACTGGGCTGTTCCAAACGGAGTTACATCCGTTCAAGTTCTTGCAGTTGGTGGCGGTGGAGCTGGTGGACACGGCCGTGGTGGTGGCGGTGGAGCTGGTGGCTATACGAATACAACAATGTCAGTCACAAGCCAATCGATTGTTCCAATTTATGTGGCAAAGGGTGGAACTGCATCCGCTTCAACTGCAACGAATGGTGAGACGACTACGGTTCTTGGTATTTCTGTAGCTGGTGGTGGATACGGTGGATTCTTCGGCGCGGCTGGTGGAAGCGGTGCCTCTGGTGGCGGTGGTGGAAGTAGTTATTCAAATATTTCTCCACTGGGTGGAAGCGGAATTGCTGGACAAGGAAATAACGCGGCCCGAGCTGGTTGGGCTTCAAGTGATTCTTATCGTTATACCTCTGGTGGCGGTGGCGCTGGTGGCGCATCTTCAAATGTTCAATCGGGTGGAAATCACACTGGTACCGGAACCCCAGCTCCAGATGGTGGTGCCGGAATTATCGACACAATAACTGGCGTAGCGACTACTTACGCAATGGGTGGTGGAGGTGCTACCGCACTTCATGCTGGTGAAGATACCGACAATCCTTCATATAACGCTACTTCTTACTTCTCATCCTTGCCAGGAAATATTGGCGGTGCTTGCGGTGGAGTTGGCGCTTACTCTTACAATCCTGGCGTTGGTCCTGTTGCCGCAACTGCTGGTGCTTCAAACACCGGTTGCGGTGGAGGTGGCGGTGGCCATGATGGAACTAATGAAGTTTCTGGCGGCGCCGGCGGATCTGGAATTGTCGTCATTCGCTTTGCCACGCCTGCGCCATATACAGCACCACTTGTCGATGGCAATCTCACCTATAGCACCACAACATCGGCGCTCTGTACTGTCGACACTTCAACCGGCTTAGTCACGGCAACCGGTGGACTTGGAACCTGTTCGATCGTCGCATCGGTTCCTGCTGGTACTTACTATGTTGCAGAAAGCACAACAATCAATATCACCATTCGTGCTGCAGATACCGTTACTGTCTCAGCTAAGCCAATCATTTCTCAGTTCTACACCCAGACCCAAGCATCACTTGGGTTGGCTGAAACCATTACCGGACTTCTCTTCTCTGATACAAAGTCTGCTGTTACTTATAACTACGCAGCAGCCCCTACGAGTACCTGCGCAACAGGTGGTACATGTTCTGTTGGCGATGTAGGCCCTGGTGGCGGAATCGTCTTCTATGACGCAGGATCCACTCAAGCATGGGGTCGCTACCTGGAAGCAGCTCCATACAACTGGTCTGGTGTAGCAGAAACAACCACAACGCAAGCATGGTGCTCTAACACTTCATCAACTATCGGATACACATCTACATCGATCGGCGATGGGCTCTTGAACTCCACCATCATGCTGGCTGGATGTACTTCTGGAGCTGCGAAAATGGCGAATGCATATGTAGGTGGCACACGTAATGACTGGTACTTGCCATCGCAATCAGAGCTTGCTCAGCTCTATTCTGCTCGCGCTACTTCTGGTTTGAACTTAGCTAGCGCCTCTTATTCATATTGGTCTTCGAATGAAACTTCCGCTGCAAATGCCGTGACGATGGCAATGGCCAGTGGCGCACTCAACGCAACAGCAAAGAGCGTGACCACGCCAATTGTTCGACCAATTCGCGCCTTTGATGTTGTCACTAATACATATGCATCATCGACAACTATTCCGACAAATGCCGGAACATATATCGCAACACCGGGCGCTTTAGTCTTGGCTGCTTCACGACCAACTTCAAACTATGTAAATATCAAGTACGAGACAACTACTGCGATTATCAAGAAGGTTAAGCAGAGTGCGCTCACTTTGTATTCAAATATCACTGGAATTGCGGCAGTTAACTTGGTACTTCATACAGCCGGAGGCTCTGGTACTGGAGCGATTACCTACAAGATTGTTCCGGGCGGAAGCGCCCCTGGATGTTCGGTCGCTGGAACATATGTCTCAGCAACAGATACTGGCACTTGTTTAGTCGCCGCAATTCGGGCTGCCGATAATAATTATTACGCCGCCGCAGCTCCAACAGTTGTGGTTACATTCCAGAAATACATCTCTAGTTTCGTAGCGGCAGCCAGCGGCAGTGGTCCAACGATTGTCCTTGTTGCGGCCCCAGAGGTCATCATCAGCGCCATGGACTCCATAACAATTACCAGCCTCTCAACGCTGAGCGCAGCTGCTGGTGCAACTATGGTGATTACTGGTACCGGATTTGTGGGAATCAACTCCGTAAATATTGGTCCACGTTCACCAGTAACAAGCTTTACGGTGAATAGCACAACCCAGATAACGGTGACGATTTCGGCTGCGAATAAGAGCGGAACTGTTCGAGTCCGGAATGACTCTGGAACAATTGTCATCTCAACTCAAACCTTTAATCTGCTTGCGGCACCAGTCTTTACTTTGAGTAACACAAGCGACTCTGTAACTGTCGGCAGCCCACTTGTTGGATTCACACCGATCAATACTGGAGGAACTCCAACTTCTTACAGCATTTCGGGTGGAACTCTGCCTGCAGGTGTCACTTTGGATGCTTCATCTGGAGCGCTTTCTGGATCACCGGCAACTACTCTTGCAGCCACAACGTTCACAATAACTGCTACGAATGCGGTGGGCAGCGCTACTCAGAGTTATACCTTGACCGTTGGTTCGTAAATTTACTTGATTTAATTTAGCGGAATCAAGGCGTTGAGGTTTGTGGTTACCACAACTTTTTTATCCTGATCAAGAATCATCACTTTCTCCAGATAGCCGCCTCGAGGCAATCCTTCGGTACAAATTCCGATAAATTGCTTCTTCTCGTGTGGAGCAAAAGTAAGATCGAAATCCTTCTGGCAATAAACTTTGCCATAGTAAATTACTGATCCGGTGCCATTTCGTGGATCAGCCGGCCCACGGAGCACGCCATCACTGGCCTTAAAGTATGGATTGCCCTTTAGTTTCTGAACCTTATCTGTCTTATTTTCCAGATTGATGGCGATATGACAGACAGTTCCCGAGCAACCAAATGGACTATAGGCAGTATCAACATTGAGTACAAAAGTTTGGCTGGATTTATTATCGGTAAGCGCCCCGTGCAAGTTGTTGAAATAAATTCCGCCAGTCACAAGCGCAATGGCAAAAACGGTGCCCCAGGCTGCTTTCTGGAAGGGATTCATATGTAAGAAACGATTAAAGCGAGTATAGAAAGTCTTATCGGGAATCCGATTTTCTGGGGCTTGGACCAGATCTACCAATGCGCCACATCGCTTGCAGTAGTAAGCCTCTTCCTTGAGGCGATACTTACACGCGGCGCACATCCATGCTTTTACCTTTTTGGCCATGTCAGAAGTCTAAGCCCGGCCTCTCGATATATCCTTGAGGAATGGATCACTCACAAATCGCCTCATCAACCGTTCAACTCGCATCTGCTGCAGATAGCGTTCGCATATTTCTTCACGTCACAGCTGCCACCATCTGGGTGGGTGGCCAATTTACGCTCGCAGCCCTCGTCCCAGTTCTGCGCAAAGCAACCGGAAACAACTCCGAAATTATTAAGGCAGTAGCAAAGGGATTTAACAAGATCGCCTGGCCATCATTTGCTGTCCTGATAGCTACCGGAATATGGAACATGACCTCAATTCCCAAGGATGCACCATCTAATTACTCGATGGTTCTTGGTATGAAAATGATGATTGTTCTCCTCTCCGGACTTGCTGCATTTATGCATTCTCGGTCTAAGAATCCAAAGTCGGTCGCGATGTGGGGATCTATCAGCGGACTCGCTGCTCTTGCCGCAACCTACTTCGGCGCACTTTTGGCAGGTTAATACCTATCTATTTATGAAGAACTTCCTCCGCCGTTTTATCAAGCTCTTTACCGATCGCCGAATCTGGGTTCGCCAGATAGTTGTAGCCTCGTTGGCATCAGCCACCGCCTGGCAAGTCGGAGATCTTGTAATTAAAAATGGCGGGGTAGTCGCTGCAATTGTCTGCGGATTGAGTATTCGTATCTCACTCCACAAATCTGTTCGTGAAGGTTTTGGTCAGATCATTGGCACCGCAATCGGTGCATCGATTGCCTTAGTGGCGGTCTGGCTCTTCACTTTTGGTTTTATCTCAGTCGGAGTCACAGTCCTTACCTGCGCAGTTATCGCGCGCGCACTTCACCTTGGTGAAGTTGCCTCGGTCAATGTTCCAGTCACCGCACTCATCGTCATCGGGCCGGGACTCAGTGAGAGCACAGCGGCAACCCGTCTCACATCAACGCTAATCGGAGCCTGCATCGCAATCTTCTTTAGTTACTTCTCCCACCCCAAGACTCCAGCCGGTCGAACTATCGATCAGATTGCCGAGCTTGCCAATCGCTGTGCCAAGTTATTGGGGGATATGTCAGAAGGGGTAGCCGCTGGTTACACCCAAGACGAGGCGGGATCGTGGCTCGCCAAGGCGCGCTTATTAGTGGAGGAGATTCCCAAAGTCCGCGCGCAAGCGATTGAAGCAAAGAGTTTTGCGCGATGGTTCCCTACTGCCGAGAAGGATTTAGCAGAGGAGCTCTATATTCGAGGAGTTGCGGTCGAACATACAGTCGTGCAAGTTCGCACGATTGCGCGCACGCTATTTGATTCGGTAGTGGATGGTGGCATCCCGGACACGACTAATCGAAAGATCGCAAAAGCCTTATCTGCCGCTAGTTTTGCGATCTCCAACAGAGTTGAGCAATTGCGGGATAGTGAAGATTCTGAATTTTATGAAGATGCCACAGAAGATGCGCGCCAAGCTGGAGCCCAGCTGGCTGAAACACTTATTGAGGAATCTGATGGCGTTGACCCCGAACAATTAGTTCGAAGCATCTCGCTAGTGACAAATATCGAGCGGATAGCCGATTCCCTCGATGAGAGCTCACCTGCGCTGAAAGATGTCAAAACTCCAGATGAGCCAGCAAGCGATAAATTAATGAAATTATCTCCAATAACTCAGACAACTCGGTTGAGCAAGAAAATATGGAGACACATCAAGAAAGTCTTCCGAAACTACTTTTAACACAAATTACTTAAGAGCGGCGCCTACTCCACGCTTCTGCCAAAGAGTCAGAACTTTCAAGGTGACGGTATCAAGTGTCGAGCGAGTGCTCTCATCTACCGTTGAAAATGCGCATGTATTGATCAAGTCACAGGACCACATTGAATTACCGGCATTAAATACTGCAGCTCCCGATGGAGTTGTAAACCAACTCGTCTCCATACGTGGTGTTTTTGTTCGAAGCGATCCAACTTGGGCCTTGTCCCGATAATTCATATTTCCGCCAAAAATTGTCTGCAGATTTGGGGGAGTCGCTGGACCGACTTTGGAAGATTCAACTTCAGATGCTGGGGAAAAATTTCTGAGCGTTGTCGTGACCGGAAGGCCGAGCCATTTGGGCATGTGAACGACAGTGAGATCGCCATACACATGCACACCAGTTGTCGATTCTCCGGTTAGCAAACTGGAGGGAACATTTACTCGTTTATCACTAAATTGAACTGTTACTCCTCGCGGATCACTCACTGGATCTTCGGTTGCAAATCGATACATAACTAGCCTGCGTCCGATTCCTGATTTAGTGTCGACAAGGCGGGTCTGCCAAAACGCAGTATTAGCCCCTAAAAACGCGAGATTTATGCCGGTGTTTCTGGCGCTTATTAAGGTGTCAAAGATTCGCCGAGTCATATATTCGGGATGCCCACCCAAAATAACTCCGTTATAACTCTTTACGACAGAGGGCCATTGGTCGATATCGACATCTGAATATTGATCCACATTGAGACCTGCTCGCTCTAAAAATTGAACGAGGGGAAGCCCATCACGGAACATATGGAATCCACCGCTACCAATGAGCGGCTTATCGAAGGAGGCTACTCGTGCTCGAGTGGAGCGTCGCTTGGCGACTGTTGAGCCTGGCCCGAAATAGAGGGAATACCCCGCAAAAGTGGAGTATCCATTCCAAGTTATGAGCGAATGCATTAAAGCAAGCTGAGAGCTCCCGAGAGGAGCGCGCACAATTAATGGCGCTCCAGATTCCATAACTCCATCTTGATTGACGGTCGCAACCAAATAGAAACCCGGCGTCCAATTACTTCCGACCGTAAAGCTATAGGCCTTTGACCAATTAGTTTCAACTAATCTGACATCCCCACGAGCTCTGGGAATTTTCTCTTCTTTCAATTGGAGTGGTTTAGATTCTGCAACAATTCGCGCACCTGCGCCTCCATACCAACCAATTCTCAATACTCGAATTGTGCGAGGTGATGGATCAAGTTTCTCCAGCGCACTTAAATTATAAAGAGATGCATGAACATCGATAATTGCACCACAGGTAACTGAAGATTCACCGAGCCAGAGGGCGCTCCCATTTGCATAGGAAAGATCAAACTTGGACCAATCAACGGACTCTTTAGAATTGGCAGGAATTCCTGGTTTTGTGTTCTCATCTTTCACCCAAGAAGCAGAAAGTTTTGCGCAGGTAGATTTTGGATATGTTGTGGCATCGCTTGGCGCTTCAATTTTTAGCGAATCTTGAAAGGTTGTCAGCGGCTGAGTGCTGATATCGGTGTGGACCTTGGGCAATGGGAGATTTTCGGCACTGCCAAATATTTGGTAAGTGATGGTGCCAATAATGATCAGAACGCTGAGGGCGACGACCCCATATGCGCTTCGTACGGCAACTTTTCGCTTTCTGGGGGACAAAAGCAGGCCGATCCAGAAGCCGTGACCAGGTTTGACTACCTTTTTGGGGGATTCGTCCGAAATGCTGGGCTTCTCCGGAGTTTTTCCTTCAATTTCACGTTTCATCAGGGAATCGTAACCAAGTTGTTATCAAAAAAATTCCACTTATTGAGCCTAGAACCATAGGGTTCTCGCGTACCGCTGAAGTCAGCGGCACTTTTCACTAACTTCAGCTGATAGAGAAAAGGAAAAATATGTCAGAAATCATGGAAGACGGCGTATCCCGTCGTTCAGTACTCAAGGGCTCAATTGCTGGTGCAGGCGCACTCGCAACAACAGGCATTCTTGGTGCTGGAACAGCAACAGAAGCACACGCTGCAGGAAAGAAAGTATCTGTTGGTTCAAACCAGTCAGATCCAGCAGCTAAGAAGAACGATGCAGCATGGGTTGCAGCAGCTAAGAAAGCTGGCTTTGATGTCAAGCTAAATACTGTTGACCACAACACATTCCAGAACCAGATCTCTTCATACCTTCAGGGAACACCTGATGATGTATTCACATGGTTCGCTGGATACCGTATGCAATTCTTCGCATCAAAGAAGCTTGCTACACCTATCGATGATGTTTGGGCAAAAATTGGCTCACAATTCACCGCTGGTTACAAGAACGCTTCAAAGGGCCTTGATGGAAAGTATTACTTCGTTCCAACAACTTGGTATCCATGGGCAATCATGTACCGCAAGTCTGTATTCGCAGCTGCTGGTGTAGATCCAAAGACAATCGTTACATGGGCTGATTTCCTCAACGCATGTAAGACATTCAAGGCAAAGGGCATTACTCCAATCGCTCTTGGTGACAAGGGTGGCTGGGAAGCAATGGGTACCTTCGACTTCATTAACTTCCGTACAAACGGTTTCAAGTTCCATATGGACCTCACAGCAGGTCGCGTAAAGTGGACTGACCCACGCGTTCAGAAGACATTCAACAACTGGAAGACAATGTTCCCTTACCAGAACACTGACACTCTAGATCTCGACTGGAACGCAGCTGCACAGCTCGTCCTCCAGAAGACAGCAGCAATGCAGGTAATGGGTGCGTTCCACGCATCGATCTACACAGATCCAGCAGATCTTGCTGACCTCGCATTGTTCCCATTCCCTGAGATCGAGAAGGCAAATGGCCGCGAGGCTGTTGAAGCTCCTATCGATGGCTACATGCTTTCAAAGGGCGCAACAAAGAATGCAGCAAACGCTAAGGGTCTTGCAGGCTTCATCGGTTCAACCGGTTATGCAGATGCGGTCCTCAAGGTTGCTCCAACTGCTTTGTTCGCTAATAGCAAGATGCCAAAGCCAGAGAATGCATTTGCACGTCAGCAAGTTGAATTGGTCCAGAGCTGTAAGTACATTGCACAGTTCTTCGATCGCGATTCACGCCCTGACTTCGCATCTCCAATCTTCTCTAACGCAATCCAGAAGTTCTTGGGTGGCGGAGATTCAGTAGCAATTGCTGCTGATCTACAGAAGCAATGGGATGCGTTGCCTTCAGCATAATTTGCTGATAGACATACCCATTAATGAGCACTAACACTTCAACGGCGGTCGCTGAGACCCCTCAGCGCCGTCGTCGTCGTGGCAATAGTTTCACGGCAAAAGATCGCGCCGTTATCGGCGGATTAGTTGGATTCCCAACTGCGCTTCACATTCTTCTTGTGTGGATCCCCGCAATTCTCACCATTACCTTGTCATTCTGTGAATGGGATGGAATCGGCGGAATTGCAGATATCAAATGGGTCGGTTTCCGTAACTACACCCAGATCTTCACTCTCTACGCAGACTTCGGCCCAGCGCTTCGTAACAACATTTTGTGGTTACTTGCCCTCGCCCTTGTCGCGACACCACTTGGCGTGATCCTGGCCTATTTCATCGATAAAGAGCTCAAGGGAACCAAGTTTTACCAAACCGCTTTCTACCTACCGATGGTCCTCTCACTTGCAGTGACTGGAATCGTCTGGGATTACATCTTCCGCAACAATGGTTTCGTAAACGCAATGCTGGGAGCAGACCATCCTGGCCACACCATTTCTTGGTTCGGAGATCCGCATAAGAACATTTGGGTTGTGCTCGGGATCGCTTCCTGGCGCCATATCGGTTACATCATGCTTCTTTATTTAGCAGGCTTGAAGTCTGTGGATCCATCACTTCGCGAAGCCGCGGCTATTGATGGCGCGAAAGAATTCGCTACTTTCCGCAAAGTAATTTTTCCTTCACTTCGCCCAGTAAACGTCATCATTATCGTGGTGACCGTTATCGAATCGCTGCGTGCATTCGACCTGGTGTATGTAATTAACCGCGGTAAGAATGGTCTTCAAGTACTTGCCGTTGCGGTCTACGAGAATATTCTCGGCGAATCCGCGCGTATTGGCTGGGGAGCGGCGCTAGCCACAATCCTCTTCGTCCTCTGTATCGGACCGATCATGCTCTATCTCTATCAAACATTTAAGGCGGATAAGTAATGGTTACCGGTAAGAGTTCAAAAGTTGGCGCTCGCATTGCAGCGACCATTCTTTTTGTTTTCTCGCTAGTCTGGCTTTTCCCGATTTTCTGGACACTTCTTCAATCACTTCGCCCATATGGCGATGTCCTCAAGCATGGTTCAGTCTCGTGGCCACAACACCTCAATCTTCAGAATTATTGGACTGCTCTAGTTCAATCAGAGATGTGGAAATTCTTCATTAATTCCGTTGAAGTAGCAGTCCCTGCAGTATTCATTACTCTCTTCTTAGCATCGATGGTGGCATTCGTAGTCTCTCGTTACTCCTTTAAATTCAATATTGCGCTCTTGATGATCTTTACTGCCGGCAACTTGCTCCCACCACAATTGATCTTCATCCCAATCTTCCGCCTCTACTTAAATATTTGGGTACCAGGCTGGATCAACGAAAACAATGTTCTCTACGACACCCAGCTTGGTTTGGTCCTCATCAATGTTGCGGTTCAAGTGGGCTTTGCCACCTTCGTTTTATCTAACTATTTAAAGACCATTCCTAAGGAAATTTCTGAGTCAGCACTCGTCGATGGTGCCTCTGTTTGGCAGCACTACTACCGAGTGATGCTTCCGCTCCTTCGCCCAGCACTCGCATCTCTCGGTGTATTGATGACCACCTGGATCTATAACGACTTCTTCTGGTCAGTTGTACTTCTTAAGACTGGCGCGAAGCGACCAATCACTGCAGCGCTCTCCAACTTGCAAGGTGAATTCTTTACTGACTACAACCTCTTGGCTGCTGGCGCAGTACTGGCCTTCATCCCAACTTTGGTTGTCTTCTTTACCTTGCGCAAGCAATTTGTTGCCGGTCTTACTATCGGCTCTACTAAGGGATAGAAAATTAAAGCGATTCAGATCACCGAATTCGGTGGTCCAGAAGTCATGCAATATGTTGATCTTCCTGATCCTGTTGCACCCGAAGGCTTTGAACTCATCACTGTAAGTGCGGCCGGGATTAATTACGCAGATACTCATCAAATTGAAAATAGTTATCTCTCTCCCCAAAAACTTCCGCTTATTCCGGGTATTGAAGTTGTTGGCACTACAGATTCTGGACGCCGCGTTTTAGCTGTTGTCGATGGTGGGGGGTATGCCCAGAAAGTAATCGCGCATTCATCTGCTGTCGTAGATCTTCCTGATCGAATTAGCGATGCTGATGCCCTGGCAATGATGGTTCAAGGCACAACTGCTTTTCATCTGCTTCGCACGATGGGCCACCTTAAGAAAGGTGAATCCGTCGTTGTGCATGCCGCAGCAGGCGGCGTTGGCGTCATCGCAGTACAACTTGCAAAGTTGTGGGGCGCTTACGTAATTGCTGTTACATCTTCACCAGATAAAGCCGAAATTGTTAAAGCGCTTGGCGCCGATGTGATCGTTGATTCCAATACTCCTGATCTTGCAAAAGCTTTAAACGCAGCCAATGGCGGCAAAGGCGTAGATATCGTCCTTGAGATGATTGGCGGCGAAACTTTCTCCCAATCATTTGCAGCACTCGCCCCATTTGGACGCATGATTACATTTGGAAATGCTTCACGATCTGCTACTCGCGAAATAGGTGGTGGCGAGTTAATGCATGGCTCCAAAACCGTCTCAGGATTCTGGCTTGCAAATTGTTTTGGAAAGAAAGAAATGATTAACGATGTATTAACCGAGCTTTTTGGATTGATTATTGGTGGAAAACTTCGCCCATCCTCAACTTTGCGCTTTCCGCTGTCAGAGGCAAAAGCGGCTCATGAAGCGATACTTTCTCGCAAAACTTCGGGCAAAATAGTCCTCGATCCAGCGCTCTAGCCATCCAAATTTCCCCTCCCTTGCAGGAGGTTGTATCCTCAGGTTTCTTAATTGCCCCCATAGCTCAGTCGGTAGAGTGTTTCCATGGTAAGGAAAAGGTCATCGGTTCGATTCCGATTGGGGGCTCGAAAGTTCGGCCTTCGGGCTGGATTTTTATGGCGGGATAGCTCAGCTTGGTAGAGCAAACGGCTCATAATCGTTGTGTCCCGGGTTCAAATCCCGGTTCCGCTACTAGAAGTTATGCGTGAAGTTACGCATAGAAAAGTCAGGATTTACCAGTTTGGTAGGAGTTGAAGTAACCTTCAGCCCTCAGATTCTTTAAAGGAGCACCACAATGGCAAGCAAGTCCGCGGATGTACGCCCAAAGATCACTATGGCCTGCGTTGAGTGCAAAGAGCGTAACTACATCACCAAAAAGAACCGCCGCAACGATCCAGATCGCATGGAGCTCAAGAAGTTCTGCCCACGTTGCAAGTCTTCAACCACCCACCGCGAAACCCGCTAAGTAAATGTTCGACCCCGATCTCATCGGGCGCACCTTTAATGGCGCGGATGTCGTCACGGTTTCTCAATCTTCCATAAATCAATTCGCTGCTGTCGTGGGCGAAAAAAATACTGAAATCGCTCCACCTACTTTTTCGATCTCCATCACCCTCGATCAATCCCAAAAGCTTCTACAAGATAGCGGCCTGGATTGGACTCGTGTTGTCCATGGCGATCAACGCTTTGAAATCTTTCGCCCGATTGTTGCGGGCGACCAACTCATTTGCTCCTCGACTATCGAGAGCGCTCGCGTTATGGCCGGTAATGAGATCGTGACTGTTCGTTCAGATCTACATGCCGGGTCTGATTTAGTTGTTTCTACCTGGTCCACCTTGGTGGTTCGCGCATGAGCACCTTTACCGTTGGCCAAGAACTCGATCCTCACACATTTACTATTAATCGCGCTTTGCTTGTTAAATATGCAAACGCCTCTGGTGATCAGAACCCGATTCACCAAAATGAAGAATTTGCTAAGTCAGTTGGACTTCCTGATGTGATTGCACATGGAATGTTGACGATGGCCCTGGCCGGTAAATATGTATCAGATATCGCTGGATCAGCAGCAGTTAAAGAATTCTCCGCTCGTTTCACCAAGCCCATTGTTGTGCCAGCAAATACCGATGTGGCACTTACAGTCTCGGCCAAAATTGCTTCGATAGAAGATGGAATTGCAAAAGTTGAGATCACCGCGATCTGTAATGAAGTCAAAGTATTAGGAATGGCCAAAGCTTCGATTCGGTTGGCATGAGCAACGCACCTTTCAAGAAATTTGCCCGTATTGGTGATCTTCGCAAAATCACCGGCATCGAGTATCAAGCTTCTATTGCCATGGTTGTCGATGGTTTCTTCGAGGATGCAGCAGCTTCGATTCAGAGTATCAAGGCAAATACTGCGCCGGATATTGCCATTACCGTCATCATTAGCGGCGAGCACGATTTAGGCGCGCTTCAAAGCGAAGTTGATGAGCGCACATATCTTGTGCAGATCACCAATCCGGTGGGTTGGGGCGAGGCAATGAATGCCCTTCTCAAGTTTGCCCCCGCTCCCTACGTGGTTGTGATGGATCCTTCGACTCATTTCACTGGCGATGCAATGACCCCAGTACTGGAGAAACTGCGCGAAAACGAATTCGTCGCGGTGGGCTGGCGCGGGGGACTAGTAAACGTTGAAGATGAATGGCGCAGCGTTGATGACAAGGGTCCGGGCGAAGTTGATGTGCTCTTTAGTTATTTCATGGCGCTTAATCGCGATGCTGCAGTAGAAGCAAATGCCTTTAATATTCGCGCGGTGTATTACCGCAATGCAGATATCGAATTCTCACTCAAGCTTCGCCAAGCCCATGGCCGTTTATGGCAGATGGAACTCCCGCTCATGCAAGAGCGCCATCATGGTTATTACGACACCGATGAGGCGTATCGGGATGAGCAATCGAAGAAGAATTATGATCGAATTCTCGATCGCTTCCGCGGGAAGAAAGAGATTCTGACGCCCCGACGTTAGCCTTTACCCATGAGCACTGAATCACTAGCTGACTTCACCACACTTCATGTGGGTGGGCCTGCTAAAAAATTGGTGCACGCTACAACCGAGGCAGAGCTCATTGAGATTGTTCGCAGCGCAGATTCTGCAAAGGAGCCACTTCTTATTCTTGGTGGCGGATCAAATGTCTTGGTGTCTGATGATGGATTTGAAGGAACTGTTGTGATCGTCGAAACCAAAGGTAACTCCTATGAGATCGATGCTTGTAGTGGGGGAATGCTCACTGTTGCTGCAGGTGAAGATTGGGATGAATTCGTTCAATTCACTTTAGATAAAGGGCTGGCCAATCTCGAATCCCTGAGTGGTATTCCGGGCAATATTGGCGCAGCACCAATCCAAAACATTGGCGCCTATGGCCACGAAGCGGGCGAAGTCATTGCACGAGTCCGTGCCTTTGATCGCCACAACGATCGCATCACCACGTTCTCTGCTTCTGAATGTGGCTTCTCTTATCGCTCATCTAAATTCAAAGTGGAGAAGGGGCGTTGGGTAATTCTCGATGTCACTTTCCAATTGCGTCGCGGTGAAGAATCACTCCCGATTCAATATGCCGAATTAGCAAATGCGCTCGGTGTAGAAATCGGCGATCGACCATCAACCCAAAAAGTTCGCGAAGCAGTTCTTCGCCTTCGTGGCTCCAAAGGAATGTTGACCTCAGAAAATATCTGGTCAGCCGGATCCTTTTTTATTAATCCGATCATTGAAAAATCAGTTGCCGATCAACTTCCGGGCGATGCTCCTCGTTGGCCGCAAGCAGATGGACGTATTAAAACTTCTGCAGCCTGGTTGATGGAGAAAGCGGGAATGGAGAAAGGCGAGAAGCACCAAGGAGCTCAGATCTCACCACGTCACGTATTGGCGCTGAGCAATGCGGGCGATGCAAAAGCCGAAGACATTATTGCGTTAGCAAAAATTTCCCGCGATAAAGTTAAAGCAAAATTTGGAATTACCCTCGAACCAGAAGTGCAGTTTGTGGGAGTCGAGTTTTAAATTATTTAGCTTCACCCAAGAGCTTTTGGACGCGGGTGATACCTTCGACAATATCTTCATCGCCCAGCGCATATGAGAAGCGCAAGT
Organism: Actinomycetota bacterium; assembly: GCA_947449535.1. Classification (GTDB taxonomy): domain Bacteria; phylum Actinomycetota; class Actinomycetes; order Nanopelagicales; family Nanopelagicaceae; genus AAA044-D11. The sequence continues at coordinate 25,060 of CANFRP010000013.1, forward strand.
ATCCAGATGGACCAAAGGCTTCACCGGGAACTGCGGCAACTTCTACTTCTTCCAGAATTAACGTCGCAAGCTCTGCCGATGTAGAGGGGCGCTTTCCGCGAATCTCTTTTCCAAGCAAACCCTTCACTGATGGATAGACATAGAAAGCACCGGTAGGAGTTGGGCATACAACGCCAGGAATCTCATTGAGCATCTGGACGATCAATTTGCGTCGACGATCAAAGGCAACGCCCATTTCGTGAACTGCAGAGAGATCACCTGCGAGCGCTGCGATTGCCGCGCGCTGGGAAACGTTAGAGACGTTTGAGGAGAGATGTGATTGCAGATTGGTCGCAGCCTTGATGACATCTTTAGGCCCGATCATCCAACCGACGCGCCACCCTGTCATGGCATAAGTCTTTGCCACTCCATTGAGAATGATGCAACGGTCTGCAATTTCAGGAACTAGTACCGGCATGCTCGGAGCAGTAGCGCCGTCATACAACAAGTGCTCGTAGATCTCATCGGTGATTACCCAGATGCCGTGCTTGACCGCCCATTCGCCAATTGCTTTAACTTGATCAACAGAATAAACCGAACCGGTCGGGTTAGATGGCGAACAGAAGAGCAACGCTTTGGTCTTGGGAGTGCGAGCAGCTTCTAGCTGTTCTACGGATACTAAATAGTTTTGAGATTCATCAGCGAATACTTCGATTGCTTTACCGCCAGCAAGCTTGATGCACTCTGGGTAAGTGGTCCAATAAGGAGAAGGAAGAATCACTTCATCATCTGGATCGATGATTGCAGCGAAAGATTGGTAAACCGCTTGCTTGCCGCCGTTCGTGACCAGTACTTGATCGGCTGTAACTAAATATTTGGAATCGCGAAGCGTCTTGGCAACGATCGCTTCCTTTAATTCTGGCAATCCACCTGCTGGTGTGTAGCGATGATTTGCTGGCTGTGAGGCCGCATCAATCGCAGCTTGCACAATGTATGCAGGAGTCGGAAAATCAGGTTCGCCGGCACCGAATCCGATGACTGGGCGGCCAGCTGCTTTGAGGGCCTTGGCCTTGCTATCGACTGCCAAAGTTGCTGATTCGGCAATAGCTCCGATTCGGCGGGATACGCGTGGCTTTTCTCTGCTCTCGTTGCTCATAGGCGGGAGTATGCCAAATATGTGGGGCCAAGCGCCTATTCCTATTAGTAGGAGAGTTCGGCCCAAGGCTCGGTTTTGCTCAGCCCCCAACCTGCCCGTAGACTCGCCCGTCTGGCGCTTGCATCTATTTGCAAAAGGTCATGATTACTCATGCCTATGTAAAGAAAATGTGTGCTCCTTAGGGCAGTAGCTCAATTGGCTAGAGTTCCGGTCTCCAACACCGGCGGTTGGGGGTTCGAGTCCCTCCTGCCCTGCAAGGTAATTGAAAAGTAAGTAACTAGTAGAAGAGGTAAAAGGTGTCTGACGAGAAGCACACAGGCGCAACTGAAGAGAGCAAAGGGCTCTTCGGTCGCATTGGCCTGTTCTATCGCCAAGTCGGTTACGAACTCCGCAAGGTTGTTTGGCCTACAAAGAACCAGCTCACTACTTACACCGCAGTTGTTTTGGTATTCGTTGGATTTATCATCGCAGTTGTTTCAGTTCTAGATCTTGGACTTACCAAGCTCGTCTTCTGGGTATTTGGATAAAGGGGCGAGAGATGACATTTGAAAACGAATTAGTTACTGAGAGCACAGCTCCGGTCGATGCATTTGAAGCTGCGCTCGCAGCAACTGCCGAGAGCGCTCCTGTCACCACAGAACCTGTAATTGAAGATGTAGTTGCAGATTTAGCTATCGGTTCTGTCGAAGCTGTTGCTGCGATCGAGCAAGAAGTTGCAGAAGAAGAAGCTGAAATTGAAGAGAGCGATGAGGCTGCAGAATTCCGCCGCGCACTTCGCACTGCGCCTGGCGACTGGTATGTCGTCCACTCATATGCAGGTTATGAGAAGAAGGTAAAGGGAAATCTCTCTAACCGCGTGACCGCATTGAATATGGAAGATTTCATTTTCCAGGTAGAAGTACCGGAAGAAGAAGTTACTGAGATCAAGAATGGCCAGCGCAAGCAGGTCAAGCGCAATGTATTCCCAGGCTATGTCTTGGTGCGTATGGATCTCACTGATGAATCTTGGTCATGTGTTCGCAACACTCCTGGAGTTACCGGTTTCGTTGGAAACGCACACCACCCTTCACCTCTATCACTACAAGAAGTAGAGAACATCTTGGCTCCACGTCCTGTGAAGAAGGGCGAGAAGATCGACATGAAGATGGTCGATTACCAGATTGGCGAGTCAGTCACTGTTATGGATGGCCCATTCGCAACTCTCCCAGCGACAATTTCAGAGATCATGCCAGAGCAAGGAAAGCTCAAGGTTTTGGTATCTATCTTTGGTCGCGAGACTCCAGTAGAACTTTCATTCAACCAAGTACAGAAGCTCTAACCCCCAAGTTTTAAGATAACCGAGAAAAGGAAAACGAACCATGGCACCAAAGAAGAAGATCACCGCACTTATTAAGTTGCAGATCCAGGCAGGCGCAGCAACACCAGCTCCACCAGTGGGTCCAGCCCTTGGTCAGCATGGTGTGAACATCATGGACTTCGTTAAGGCTTACAACGCTGAGACCGAGAGCCAAAAGGGCCAGATCATTCCAGTAGAGATCACCGTCTACGAAGATCGCTCATTCACATTTATCACCAAGACTCCGCCAGCATCACGCTTGATCCTTAAGGCAGCTGGAGTTGAAAAGGGTTCACCAGTTCCACACAAGACCAAGGTTGCAAATATCACCAAGTCACAGGTTGAAGAGATCGCAAAGATCAAGATGGCTGACTTGAATGCAAATGATCTTGAAGCTGCATCTTTGATTATCGCTGGAACAGCTCGTTCCATGGGAATCACAGTCGGTTAATTTTTAAGAAAACTCTTCGGAAAATTTCTGAAGAGAGTGGGAGGACCGCGCTGGTCCGCTAACCACGAACTCGATCCCTATGAGTCGAAAGATAAATAGGTAAAAGGAGAAGGAAATGAAGCGCAGTAAGAAATACAAAGCCGCTGCTGAAAAGGTAGATCTAAAAAACCTTTACACACCAGGCCAGGCAATGAAGTTGGCGAAAGAGACCAGCACAACCAAGTACGACGCATCTGTTGAGGTCGCACTTCTCTTGGGCGTAGATCCAAAGAAGGCTGATCAAGCAATCCGTACAACAGTTAACCTTCCACACGGAACAGGTAAGACTGCTCGCGTCCTCGTATTTGCTAACGGTGAGCGCGCTGATGAAGCTCGCGCAGCTGGCGCAGATATCGTCGGTGGCGATGAATTGATCGAAGAAGTTTCAAAAGGTCGTCTTGATTACGATGCTGTTGTTTCAACACCTGATCTCATGGGTAAGGTCGGTCGTCTTGGAAAGGTTCTTGGACCTCGCGGTTTGATGCCTAACCCTAAGACCGGAACAGTGACAACAGATGTTGCTAAGGCCGTCACCGATATTAAGGGTGGAAAGATCGAGTTCCGCGTTGATAAGAACTCAAACCTCCACTTCCTTATCGGCAAAGTTTCCTTCACAGAGCAGCAGCTTGCAGAGAATTACGCAGCAGCGCTTGAAGAAGTAAACCGCGCAAAGCCAGCATCATCAAAGGGTCGCTACATCCGCAAGGCTGTCGTTTCCACAACGATGGGACCTGGAATCTCCATCGATCCAAACCTCACACGCGATCCAGAGAACGCTTAATTACCACCTGATTTTGACGGGGGTAGGTCGAAAGACTTACCCTTGTCATCTCACCAAAGACTGCAGGCCTTCTGCAGGTGGAGCTCGAAAGAGCGAAGCCCACGGAAGTTAATTGCGAGAAATCGCAGCCAGCATAGGTGCACATGAGATAACCCTCGTGCGCATTTATGCGCCGGGGATTTTTTAATTTTCGGCGGGTTGAGAAAGTGAAAACCGTAAGACCAGTAGTTCCACTAGTAACACTTAATGAAAGGAAGCCGAATGGCGCGTCCTGATAAGGAAGCAGCAGTCGCAGAGCTCACGGAAGATTTCCGCGGAGCAACAGCAACTGTTCTTACCGAGTACCGTGGTCTTTCTGTTACCGCAATGAAGACACTTCGTCGTTCATTGGGTACCGGAACCAAGTACTCAGTCGTCAAGAACACCTTGACCAAGATTGCAGCAAAGAATGCTGGCGTTGAGATCGCAGATGATCTTCTCGTTGGTCCTTCAGCAGTTGCCTTCATCAAGGGTGATCCCATCGATGCAGCAAAGAGCCTTAAGAATTTCCAGAAAGAGAATCCATTCCTTGTTATCAAGGGCGGAATCTTTGAAGGCAAGGCTGTAACAACTGCAGAGATTATGAAGCTTGCAGATCTTGAGTCCCGCGAGGTTCTCTTGGCCAAGCTTGCAGGTGCAATCAAGGGAACAGCTGCAAAGGCTGCTCGTACCTTCGATGCACTTCGCATCAAGTTGGAAGCAGGCGCTCCTGCTGCGGCACCAGTCGTAGAAGCAGCACCAGCAGCACCAGCTGCCGAAGTAGTTGCAGAAGCTCCAGTAGCAGAAGCAGTAGTCGAGGCCCCAGCAGAAGAAGCAGCAGCACCAGCCGCTGAAGCAACTGAAACCCCAGCAGAATAAATTTAAAGAGAAAAGGAAACTATAAAAATGGCAAAGCTCTCACAAGCAGATCTCTTGGCACAATTCGAAGAACTCACACTCGTTGAGCTCTCAGATTTCGTCAAGGCATTCGAAGAGAAGTTCGATGTAACAGCAGCAGCTCCAGTAGCAGCTGCAGCAGCAGGCGGCGCAGCAGCAGCTGGTGGCGCATCAGATCAGGATGAGTTCTCACTTATCCTCGAAGATGCAGGCTCACAGAAGATTGCTGTAATCAAGGAAGTACGTGGCATCAACTCAGCTCTTGGTCTCAAGGAAGCAAAGGACCTAGTAGATGCAACACCTGCGACCCTCATCGAAAAGGGAACAAAGGAAGCCGTAGAGAAGGCAAAGACTGCTCTCGAAGCTGCTGGCGCAAAGGTGACAATCAAGTAATTTCAAATTACTTAATTAGATTAAATAAAAAGGGCCTCGGGGATTACCCCGGGGCTCTTTTGTTTAAACCCCGATTTCGGACGTCCCAAAAGGTTCAGGATTGAAGTCTTTCTAGGTGCCCTGATCTGAGCATGAATAGGGCCACTCGAGCGGGGGAGATATCTACATTTTTCTCAGAATCGGGCACATTTAGGCTGATTTGGGTATATAAGACCGATTAGACATGACCCCCGTCTGGTCGGTACCCTCAGCGTTCGCAAATTTACAAAACCCAGAGGTCAGGCATATAGCGGCTGAGACCTGGCGGTAGCCACGCGTTTACATCTGGAGGAATTTTGGCCGCATCGAAGTCAAAGTCATTTGCACCTGCCCGTATCTCATTCGCAAAAATTCGCGAACCCCTCGAAGTTCCCAACCTTCTCTCGCTACAGCTCGACAGCGTTGACTGGTTGCTTGGTAACGACGCATGGCGTTCACGTATTGATGTTGTAGAGAAATCTGGTCGCGGTGAAGTCCCTAAGACATCTGGATTGGAAGAAATCTTTGAAGAGATTTCACCAATTGAAGATTTCCAAGGAACGATGAGTCTCTCATTTAGAGATCACCGTTTCGAACCTGCGAAGAACACAATCGCAGAATGCAAAGAGCGCGACATGACTTACTCAGCGCCGCTCTTCGTAACAGCAGAATTCACAAATAACATCACCGGTGAAATCAAGTCCCAGACAGTATTCATGGGCGACTTCCCATTGATGACACCTCGCGGAACTTTCGTTATTAACGGAACAGAGCGCGTAGTTGTTTCACAAATCGTCCGTTCTCCTGGCGTTTACTTTGAGCGCACCATTGAGAAGACATCTGACAAGGACATCTTGACTGCAAAGATCATCCCAAGCCGTGGCGCTTGGTTGGAATTTGAAGTTGATAAGAAGGATCTCGTTGGCGTTCGTATCGACCGCAAGCGTAAGCAATCTGTAACAGTTTTCTTGAAGGCGCTTGGTTGGACAACAGAACAAATTCTCGAGCAATTCGGTGAATTTGAATCTATTCGTGCAACTCTTGAAAAAGATAACGTGGAAACACAAGATGAAGCTCTGCTCGATATCTATCGCAAGCTACGTCCAGGTGAGCCACCTACCAAGGAAGCTGCACAGAATCTCATTGAGAATCTTTACTTCAATCCAAAGCGTTATGACCTTGCAAAGGTTGGCCGCTTTAAGGTTAATAAGAAGCTTGGCGTAGAGCTAGAGCTTTCTAAAGGCCTACTTAACATTGAAGATATCATCGCAACAATCAAGTACTTGGTCTCACTTCACAAGGGCGAGGCTCTTATGGAATACGGCAAGCAAGTACGCGTTGAGACCGATGACATCGACCACTTCGGTAACCGTCGCCTTCGCACAGTAGGTGAATTGATCCAGAACCAAGTACGTACTGGTCTTTCACGTATGGAGCGCGTTGTTCGCGAGCGCATGACAACTCAAGATGTTGAGGCAATTACTCCTCAGACCTTGATCAACATTCGCCCAGTGGTTGCATCCATCAAGGAGTTCTTCGGAACATCACAGCTTTCTCAGTTCATGGATCAGACCAACCCATTGTCAGGAATGACTCACAAGCGTCGTCTTTCAGCGCTTGGACCCGGCGGTCTCTC
>CANFRP010000014.1 GCA_947449535.1 Actinomycetota bacterium
CGAATGTGGATGGAAGAGAAGCTTGGTACACGTATCAACTTAAATCGCGTTGATGAAGCGATTGCTACTGGAGCCGATCAAGTCGCTGTCGCTTGCCCATTCTGTCGAGTAATGGTGAGCGATGGAATGACGGCTCGTGAATCAACTGTCGAAGTACTAGATGTCGCTCAAGTTCTCTTGGAGAACATCAAAAAGTAAGCAACGACTGCTCCACCAATAAATCCTCCGACGTGAGCTCTCCAGTCGATACCAGGAATTGAAAAAGTTGCGGCAAAGTTAAGACCAATAATGAGAAGCATGTTCTTCAGATCTGCGCCCAGGCGTTTGCCAACAACAAGCATTGCCCCAAAGAGTCCATAGATCGCGCCGGAAGCGCCGACGGCCACGCTGTTTGCTGTGCCGGAATAAACAGAGAGCAATGATGCGCTTAGTAATGAGATGAAGAAGAGCGCTAAATACTTTGCTTTTCCGAAGAAGTTTTCTAGTGGTGTACCAATTTGGTAGAAAGCCAACATATTAAGAAGTAAGTGAATGAGATTTGCGTGGGTGAGTGCGACCGTAAACAAACGCCAATATTCGCCAGCAGCCACGCCATGAACTGGGCCACCTAAAGTATAAGAAGCTTCGCGAAAGAGCTCGAGTTGCTCTTGTAAATGTGGGTAGATCGGTGCGATATTTAAATAGCTAATTCCGTTTGCTAAGAAGAAAACGCCCGATATAACAGCTATAAAAGATGTTGTTATCGAGCGTTTTGCGTTCATGAATCTAATTATTCAGTAACAGTAATTGAGTTGATCTTGATTGCTTGAGCTGGACGGTTTTGGGCGCCTGTTGCAACCTCAGAGATCGCCATAACAATCTTCTGTGATGCTTCATCTTTCACTTCACCGAAAATAGTGTGCTTGCGGTTGAGGTGAGGTGTTGGCACAACAGTGATAAAGAATTGTGAACCGTTAGTACCAGGACCGGCATTAGCCATGGCAAACAAGAATGGGCGATCGAATTGAAGTTCGCCGTGGAACTCATCTTCGAACTGGTATCCCGGGCCACCCATGCCGGTGCCTTCTGGATCTCCACCTTGAATCATGAAGTCAGCAATGACGCGGTGAAAAATAGTTCCGTCATACAAAGGCTTGGTTGTCTTCTCGCCTGTGACATCGTCCTTCCACTCCTTGGTGCCTGTTGCAAGACCGACAAAGTTTGCAACTGTCTTTGGTGCATGGTTAGGAAATAGTTCGATCGTGATATCGCCTGCGCTTGTGTGCATTACCGCTGTTGACATGTTTCTCCTGTTTTGGTTGGGGTTAGAGATAAAAAAATCCTCACCGTATAAGTGAGGATCATTTGTGGAGACCAGGGGAATCGAACCCCTAACCCCCGCCTTGCAAAGGCGGTGCTCTACCAATTGAGCTAGGTCCCCGTGTTACCGGGCAAGAACGAAACCCTATCTAAAAGTTCCGAACTATTTAAATCTGTCGTGCTTTGCTCTCTTTCGCATTTGGTGGGCCTAGGTGGACTCGAACCACCGACCTCTTCCTTATCAGGGAAGCGCTCTAACCAGGCTGAGCTATAGGCCCCTCAAGTGCTGGTGAAGGCTACCTGACTTTAGGCCTGAGCCCAAAATTGACTCTTATTCTTCGTCTTTCACCTGTGTAATGGAGACGACAGAAACTCCATCATCAAGATTCACAAGTCGAACTCCTAATGTGTCACGGCTGGTTTCACGGATCTCCGAACAAGCGGTGCGAATAACTGTTCCGCCAGATGTGATCGCCAAAACTTCATCGCTCTCTTCAACCATCATCGCGCCCACTAATACTCCGCGTGAATCTTCATCGATCTTTGCTGCCTTCACTCCAATGCCGCCGCGACCTTGTGGTCGATATTCATCGAGCGGTGTGCGCTTGGCATATCCACCATCGGTAGCGGTCAGAACAAATTTAGGTGTTGAGATATCTGTAATCGCAGCCATGGTGAGTAATTGATCATCGGTGCGGAATTTCATTCCGATGACGCCAGATGTGGAGCGGCCCATCGAGCGAATTGATTCTTCTGCTGCAGAGAAACGAAGTGACATTCCCTTGCGTGAAACCAGAAGCAGTTCATCTTTCTCACTCACTAGCGCGGCCGAAACAACTTCATCTTCTTCCTTGAGATTGATCGCAATCAGACCACCGGTGCGTGGTGAGTCATATTCCACCAATGGTGATTTCTTCACCATTCCAGAACGGGTTGAGATAACGAGATAAGGATGAGATTCATAATTGGGAATTGCTAGAACTTGGGCGATTGTCTCATCAGGTTTGAAAGCTAAGAGGTTTGCTACGTGTTGCCCGCGCGCATCGCGGCCTGCATCCGGTAGCTCGTGAACTTTGGCGCGATACACGCGGCCCTTATTTGTAAAGAACAATAACCAGTCGTGGGTCGATGCCACGAAGAAGTGGTCGACAAGATCATCTTGCTTAAGCGCAGCGCCCTTTACGCCTTTGCCGCCACGGCGTTGTGAACGATAGAGATCGGCCATAGTGCGCTTGGAATATCCGGTTTTGGTAATGGTGACGACGACATCTTGTTCTGGAATTAAATCTTCGACAGAAAGATCGGTATCGCCGGCGATTATCTGTGTGCGACGCTCGTTTCCGTGCTTGGTCGCGAGCTCTTGTAATTCAACTTTAATGATCTCGCGTTGCTTAGCTTCGGAGGCCAAGATTTCAGAGAGTGCGACGATATCTTTCATGAGCTCGTCATATTCATCGTTGATTTTCTGGCGTTCCAATGCGGCAATACGACGTAATTGCATATCGAGAATTGCATTTGCTTGGATCTCATCGACTTCAAGGAGTTTCATCAACCCAACACGTGCCTCTTCTGATGAAGCACTGGCGCGGATTAATGCAATTACCGCATCGAGGGCATCGAGGGCTTTGAGATAGCCACGCAAAATATGAGCTCGACGCTCGCGCTCTGCCAAGCGATATTTAGTGCGACGAACAATGACTTCGACTTGGTGCTCGATGTAATAACGAATGAACTCATCAATTCGCAATGTGCGTGGAACGCCGTCGACTAGTGCCAACATGTTTGCACCGAAGGAATCTTGAAGCTGGGTGTGCTTGTACAGGTTATTGAGAACGACTTTAGGAATAGCGTCGTTGCGCAGAACAATTACAAGGCGCTGGCCCAGGCGTTCGTTTCCTTCATCGCGAACATCGGCGATGCCCTTAATGCGACCATCTTTGACGAGCTCGGCAATCTTGAGTGCAAGATTGTCTGGATTTACTTGGTATGGAAGCTCGGTGACGACCAGGCAGGTGCGCTTGTTGATCTCCTCGACTTCCACCACTGCGCGCATAATGATCGATCCGCGCCCGGTGCGATAAGCATCTTCAATTCCTTGGCGGCCAACGATGAGCGCCTTGGTTGGGAAATCTGGGCCTTTAACAATGGTCAACAACTTGGCAAGAAGCTCTTCTGGGGAGGCATCTGGGTTTTCTAGCGACCAGACAACACCTTCAACTACTTCATTGAGGTTATGTGGCGGAATATTTGTCGCCATACCAACAGCGATACCAGCAGATCCATTAACAAGAAGATTAGGAAAACGAGAAGGAAGAACTACGGGCTCTTGTGAACGACCGTCGTAGTTAGGAATGAAATCAACAGTGTCTTCATCGATATCGCGCATCATCTCCATAGCAAGTGGAGCAAGACGCGCTTCGGTATAACGCATTGCGGCTGCTGGATCATTGCCAGGGGAACCGAAGTTTCCGTTGCCATCAATGAGTGGATAACGAAGTGACCAGAATTGTGCGAGTCGAACTACAGCATCGTAAATTGCTGTGTCACCGTGAGGATGGTAATTACCCATGACATCACCGACGATACGTGAAGATTTGTAATATCCCTTATCGGGGCGATAACCCGCGTCATACATCGCATAGAGAACGCGGCGATGAACTGGCTTTAATCCATCACGAATATCAGGAAGTGCACGACCAACAATGACTGACATCGCGTAATCAAGATAGGAACGCGCCATCTCCACTTGAAGATCAACAGTTTCGATGCGATCGGTGATTGCAACCCCATTTGCATCTAGCTCAATTTCGCGAGGTTTCTCTTTATCTGCCATTTAAATATCCAAGAATCTAACGTCTTTAGCGTTACGTTGAATGAAGTTACGGCGAAGCTCAACATCCTCGCCCATCAAAACTGAGAAAAGATCATCTGCTGCGGCAGCATCATCGAGAGTTACTTGAATTAAGACGCGGTGCGCAGGATCCATAGTGGTATCCCATAACTCTTTTGCTGGCATTTCGCCCAGACCTTTGAATCGTTGGATTCCATCATCTTTAGGAAGTCGCTTGCCGGCATCCAATCCAATTTGAATCATGCCATCGCGCTCTTTATCGGAGAAGGCGTATTCGACTGCATCCTTGCCGCCCCACTTCAATTTATAGAGAGGTGGTTGTGCGAGATAGACATAACCATTCTCAATAAGTGGGCGCATGAAACGGAAAAGTAAAGTGAGAAGGAGTGTGCGGATATGTTGGCCGTCGACATCAGCATCGGCCATCAAAATAATCTTGTGATAGCGAAGTTTGGCGATATCGAAATCATCGTGAATACCAGTGCCTAGCGCTGTGATTAGGGCTTGGACTTCGTTGTTCTGGAGGACGCGATCAATGCGCGCCTTCTCCACATTAAGAATTTTTCCGCGGATCGGTAGGACTGCTTGGTTGCGAGAATCGCGGCCACCCTTGGTTGAGCCGCCAGCAGAATCACCTTCAACAATATATAGCTCGCATTTTTCTGGTTCTGTCCATTGGCAATCGGCTAACTTGCCTGGCATTCCGCGACCTTCGAGCAAACCTTTGCGTGAGCGAGAGAGATCGCGTGCTTTGCGTGCGGCTACACGCGCTGCGGCGGCATCAATAGATTTGCGGACAATATCCTTACCTTCGGAAGGATTTTTCTCAAACCATTCCGTGAGTTGGTCGTTCATTGTTTTTTGGGTAAAAGATTTTGCTTCTGTATTGCCAAGTTTTGTTTTGGTTTGACCTTCAAATTGCGGCTCGCCAATTTTGATAGAGACAATGGCAGTAAGGCCTTCACGAATATCGTCGCCAGTAAGGCGATCTTCCTTCTTGCGAATAAATCCCCACTCTTCACCAAATTTATTTACTACTGATGTGAGAGCTGTGCGGAAGCCTTCCTCGTGTGTTCCACCTTCGTGGGTATTAATGGTGTTGGCAAAGGTATAAACAGATTCAGTAAATGTGGTGTTCCATTGCATTGCCACTTCGAGTGACATTTTTTGTTTCTTATCCTCGGCGAGGATGGAAATTATGGTTTTGTGTTGTTCGCCTTTTGACAAATTGAGGTGGCGAACGAAATCAATAATTCCACCGTCGTATTTGTAGTGAACATAAAGGGCTTCACCTTTCTCATCAACTCGGCCTGGGCGTTCATCCTTCAAAGTAATTGTTAGGCCTTTATTGAGAAATGCCATCTCGCGAAAACGGGTAGAGAGTGTCTCAAAAGAGAAGTCAGTGGTTTCGAAAATTTCGGCAGAAGGCCAGAAAGTAATAGTGGTGCCTAGTTCTTTTGTGGCATCGCCTTTGCGGAGTGGTTTTTGTGGAACGCCGAGTTTGTATTCCTGGAACCAGTGAAAGCCATCTCTTTTTACTTCGACAGATAAATCGGATGAGAGTGCGTTAACAACTGAAATACCAACACCATGTAGGCCGCCAGAAACTGAATAGCCGCCGTCGCCGAATTTTCCACCTGCGTGCAAGACTGTGAGAACCACTTCAAGGGCTGGCTTCTTCTCCACTGGATGCATATCGACTGGAATTCCTCGGCCGTTGTCGATTACTTTGACGCTGCCGTCGGATTGGAGGGTGACGTTGATGGTGTCGCAATAGCCGGCGAGAGATTCATCGACGGAGTTATCTACGACTTCATAAACTAAGTGGTGGAGGCCTCGCTCGCCTGTTGAGCCGATATACATTCCGGGGCGTTTGCGGACGGCGTCGAGTCCTTCAAGTACGGTGATATTGGAGGCGTCGTAGGAATTTTCAGCCACCTACCCACCCCCTCAAAATCGATTCTCGGCCGCTTTATGGCGGAGTTGCTCTAAATAATGGGTTCATCCTAGTCAGAATCTATGCGCTACACCACCTCAAAAAGGGCGTATTTGGTAGATCTGAGGCCTTAACTCACTTAAGTTGAGGGTGGCTACACCAAATCTTAATTATAGGTGTCTCGAGGGCCTTTTCCGCCTCGGATGGATCGCAACCCTTTTTTCCAGGTGGGGGCGAGGGGGCCGATAATCACAAGCTTCTCAACAAGTGCGCCAGGAGCTGAATTGGAGATGGTTTTCAGGAGTGGGCCCGCGATCAGATTGAGTTGTGTTGCCCACGCTGTCGATGTTGTTTGAATAGTGAGTTCGCCATCAACTAATGACACTGGTGAGCAATGTGATGCAACATCATCACCAACAACTTTTGCCCAATCAGTAAATAAAGTTCCTTCCGCAATTCCTTGTCGCCAATTTCTCGATGTAATGAGTTGATCTAACACCGTGCCGATTAATTGTGGGTCTTCACTTTTTTCGCGGAGTTCATCGCCCGTAATGTTTTGACCAATGCGGGTGCGGCGAGCTTGCGTTCGCCAAGCTCGATAAATCTCGCGCGCTAAATCTTTCTTCATAATTTATTCACAGTTCCCGACTTCACATTAAAACGCGCGCCAGTTAAGTCGGTAGGGAGATCGCTTTCCACCGCGACAGTAATAAGAGTCTGTTCTGCTTTCTTAGCCAAATCTATTAATTGAATTCTTCGATCTTCATCTAACTCAGAGAAAACATCGTCAAGAATTAAAATTGGGGAGAGGCCATCTTGTTGCAACATTTTATAAGTAGCTAGTTTTAAGGCAAGTGCGATCGACCAAGATTCACCATGACTGGCATAACCTTTTACTAAATGGTCGCCAAGGTGAAGCAATAGGTCATCACGATGTGGCCCACTCAAAGTAAGACCGCGCTCAATTTCCGCGGCTCGGGTAATACGCATTCTTTCTAATATTTTTATGGTGTTCTCTGATGGAATTGTTGATGGCTCTTCGATGCTGGATTTATATGCGATGCTCGCTGGTTTCTTAGATGAAATGTCTTTATAGACTTCTTGGAAGATTGGTTCGAAGGTTTGGAGAGTGCTAATTCTTGCAGCGATCACTTCTCCACCAAAGTTGGCTACTTGTTCATCCCACGAGGCTAGGGATTCATTTCCAGCTCGCGATTTCAATAAAGTGTTTCGCTGACGAACCGCTCGCTCGTAATCTGAAATTACGCCCGCCATTCGCGGTGAGCGCAACATAATTAATTGATCGATAAATTTGCGCCGCTCGGAAGGGTCGCCACGTACTAAATCTAAATCTTCTGGTGAGAAATAGATTGCTTGGACGATGCCAAACAATTCTTTCTGGCTTCGCACCGGGTTTTGGTTGATGCGCGCGCGGTTGGCTTTTTCGGCATTAACCTCTAACTCAACCAATACTTCTCGATCTGGCAATTGTGTTGTGGCCCGAATATAGGCCGATGAGTTGCCGAGCCGTACTAGCGGTTGATCACTTGCTACACGGTGGCTGGAGAGAAAAGATAAATAAAGAATTGCTTCAACAATATTGGTTTTGCCTTCACCGTTTCGTCCAACAAAAATTGTGATACCTGGTTCAAGCGGTAACGACAATTCGGCATAGGAGCGGAAATTAGTAAGCGAAAGGTGGGAGATGTGCACAGAGGCCTCTGATAAAAATTAAGAGGTGTAGCGCATTGGCATCAAGAGATATTTATAGCTCTCGTTGATTGCGCCATCTGGTTCAGATTTTCCGGTGAGAACCGCAGGTTTATTTGCGCCAGTAAATCCGATGTGAACATATGGTGTTCCGACAGCCTGTAGGCCATCAGTAAGGAAGGTTGGGTTAAAGGCAATATTTATATCTTCCCCAACATAATCAATCTCTAGGTTCTCTGTTGCTTGGGCATCATCCCCTGCGCCAGCTTCTAGTTGAAGTGAGTTGGAAGAGAAGACCAAGCGCAATGGAACCGTCTTGTCAGTAACCAGCGCAACCCGGCGCACAGAATCTAAGAACAATGCAACTTCGATGGTTGCCTCTGCTGTTGTGGTGGTAGGAAGCAGGTGGCGGAATGGTGGGAATGTTCCATCGAGTGTTCGCGAGGTCATTGTTTTGTCCTCGGAGAGAAAACCAACAAGCTTCTCATTGGATCCGGTTGGGGAGAGGGCAATGGTGACGTTAGAAGATCCTGCTAATGATTTAGCGGCATCAAATAAAGTGCGGGCTCGCAATAAGGTAGCGCTCTCGCCGTCTTTATCTTTTGAATTCCAAGTAATTTCTTTTACTGCTAAACGATAACGATCTGTTGCTGCCAGTGTGATGTTGTTGCCTTTAATATCGATATGCACTCCAGTGAGTGTGGGAAGTGAATCATCTTTACCTGCTGCGATCGCAACTTGATTTACTGCAGTTGCAAAAACATCGCTAGATATTTCTCCCGCGCTAGCTGGTACAGAGGGGAGGTTGGGATATTCGTTAACCGGAAGTGTTGGCAAAGTAAATTTCGCACTCCCGGCTGTCACAAGTACTCGGGTTCCATCTAATACAAAAGAAATTGGTTTTGCTGGTAGTGAGCGGGCGATCTCCGCTAAAAGGCGCCCCGGAACAAGGACCTTTCCTTTTGTGGTGATATCAGCTGCGACTATTGCTTTGGTTGATGTCTCTAAATCTGAACCAGTAAAGAGAACCTTCTCGTCGGCATCAATCATGATTCCTAAAAGCGCTGTTTGGATAGGGCGGGAGGAGAGGGAGCGGGCAACCCAATTAACCGCATCAATTAGCGGCTCGCGATCGATAACAAACTTCATCTCTTTATCCTTCACTCTCTAGCGCTCATTTGGAAATCTCTATTTACTGCTTTTTTACCCACAGGTTCTCTCATACCTATAGAAATCTATAAATATAAGTAATTAGTAGTAACTAGCCCCATTCTCTGTGTATTTTGGGGTAAAACCCCAGGTCACGAGCGTGAATAGTTATCCTATTCTCCTGTGGGTAAACCTTGGATAACCCAAAATTTGAGGGGGTAACTTAATTACCCACCCCAAACCTTTGCCAATATCCACAGTTATCCACAAGTTACCCCCAGACTGGGGGCAACCTTATTAACACCTTTATGTAGTTGTTTAACTAGTTGTTCTTAGCTTGCTGCTTAATCCGGTTGGTGAGTTCGGTGACCTGGTTATAGATCGAACGGCGCTCAGCCATTAATTGGCGGATTTTGCGGTCGGCATGCATAACAGTCGTGTGGTCGCGGCCACCAAAACTCTGGCCGATCTTTGGCAGGGAGAGTTCGGTCATCTCGCGGCAGAGGTACATCGCGATCTGGCGGGCATTCACCAAAACCCGAGAGCGGGAGGAGCCACACAAATCATCGATGGTGAGGGAGAAGTAAGAGGCTGTCTGGGCCATGATTGTGGTGCTTGTGATCTCTGGTCCACCCTCGCTAGGGATGAGGTCTTTAAGGACGATCTCAGCCAACCCAAGATCCACCGGTTGGCGGTTAAGGGAAGCAAAAGCGGTGACTCGAATGAGTGCGCCTTCAAGCTCGCGAATATTTGAAGAAATTTTGCTGGCGATATATTCCAAAACATCATCGGGTGCATTTAATTTATCTTGCGCCGCTTTTTTGCGAAGAATTGCAATACGGGTTTCTAGCTCCGGTGGCTGAATATCTGTAATAAGGCCCCACTCAAATCGGCTGCGGAGTCGATCTTCCAAAGTGGTGAGTTGTTTTGGAGGGCGGTCGCTAGAGATAACAATCTGTTTGTTGGCGTTATATAAAGTGTTGAAGGTGTGGAAGAACTCTTCTTGCGTCGCTTCTTTATTTTCTAAGAATTGAATATCGTCAACAAGGAGAACATCAAGGTCGCGATAGCGGCGTTTGAAGACCGAAGCTTTGTCATCACGAATCGAATTAATAAAGTCGTTAGTAAATTCTTCCGAAGATACATAGCGAACCCGAACGCCGCCGTATAACTCTTTCGCATAGGCGCCAATAGCGTGCAATAAGTGGGTTTTACCCAATCCTGATTCGCCGTAAATAAATAGCGGGTTATAAGCCTTTGCGGGCGCCTCAGCTACAGCAACAGCGGCTGCGTGGGCAAATCGGTTAGAGGCACCAATAACAAAAGTTTCAAAAATATAGCGAGGGTTGAGTTGTGTTGGTTCGGTAGAGGCGGCTTCTCCAGAAGAGCGACCAGTTCCTGATTTTGGTTGTTGGTCAATATTTGGAGTGGAGAGAATCGGATCAACAAGCGGCTCATCTACAGATGAATCAAAATCATTATCAGCCTCTAGGTCCTCAACAACAGTCACTGCAATATTAATTTTCTGATTTAACTTCTCAGAGAGAACTTCATTAAGCACTCCACGAAGTCGAGTCTCTAAAACATCTTTAGCAAAATTATTAGGCGCAGATAAAAGCAGGTTTGAGCCGCCATCGCTTTGGAGAAGACCCAAAGGCTTGGTGAGGGAGAGAAAGGCACGATGCTGGGGCGACTCTTGTGCAACCATGTCGATGACGGATCGCCATAGCTCTGATAGGTCTGCCCCTGAAATAGGATCTGTGGAGCTTTGTACTCCAGCGCTTGCATCGATCAGCGACATCAAATCCCCTTAAAAGTAATCCACAAAGTTATCCACAGGCTGTGGTCTAAACCCATCCTTGAGCCTTTTGAGGGGCCCAAAAACCCCCAAATCAAGAAGTGATCTGTGGATAGAGCCCGAAAGTAGGGGTTAATTCTGAGAAAAGCAAGTGGTTATCCACAAACTTAAAGGCCATAGCCCCCAAAGGAGAAACGGGTTTGACCTTTATCAACAGGTATCCGTAACCTTCTCCTCTCACGAGCTGTGGCCCGTTAGATCCAACCCCCGGATCATGCGGAGAAATCAATTTCTAGGAGTACTCATGTCAAAGCGCACCTTCCAACCTAATAACCGCAAGCGCGCCAAGAAGCACGGCTTCCGTGCCCGCATGGCTACCCGTGGCGGACGCGCAGTTTTGGCATCTCGCCGCTCTAAAGGCCGCGCAAAAATCTCCGCTTAATTACTTACTAAGGAACGCGCATGCTTCCAGCGGCGAATCGACTTCGCTCCAGTAAAGATTTTGCTCGAATTACCAAAACCGGTCATCGAACAACCTCTCAAACTTTAGTTCTTTATGCCTGCGCAAAAGATGGCCAAAGCGCCGGCCCGCAAATTGGGTTAATAATTAATAAGTCTGTCGGGGGATCAGTCGCCCGCCACCGCATCGCGCGCCAACTCCGCCACGGAATTAAGGAGCACCTAGAGCTCTTCCCTTCCAATGTGCAGATTGTGATTCGCGTTTTGCGCCCTCGTGATTCCTACCAGAAGGATCTCAACGATTTAGCAACCAAACTTGCCCAGAACTTCTTGGTGAGCGCATGAAAAAGATTCTGATCGCGCCACTTAAGTTCTATCAAAAATTTATCTCCCCAATGTTTGCCCCTAGATGCAAGTACTACCCCTCTTGCTCCCAATATGCCATCGACGCAATAAGTGCCTTTGGTTTTGTTCAAGGTATTACCAAAACCGCCTGGCGGGTAATGCGCTGCAACCCATGGTCACATGGCGGCGTCGATTATGCAGTTACGAAAGAGTCTTCCACCTCAACCACAACACTTGTTGGAGTTAAATAATGAAGCAAATTATCACCGGCCCACTTCACTTTTTAGAGAATGTGGTCTCCACCATTTTGGTTACTTTCCACACCGCTATTGGCTGGGTCACCAAGAACGAGTCCATCCGTTGGACACTTTCTATTATCGGACTTGTAGTTCTCATCCGTATTATTTTGATCCCACTATTTGTTAAACAGATCAAGAGCCAGCGCGCGTTGACCGCCCTTCAACCACACATGAAGGAGATTCAAAAGAAGTACAAAGATGATCGCCAGAAACAATCAGAAGAGATGATGAAGCTCTACAAAGAGCACAAGACAAACCCACTTGCATCATGTTTTCCCATCCTTGCTCAGGCGCCAATCTTCTTCTCACTCTTCACGGTATTAAACGGCTTCGCTCATAAAGATGCTGCAGGTAATGCTGCACCACTAACACATGCAGCGATCATGACAAAAGAGTTGGCACTTAGTGCATCTAAAGCAAACCTTTTTGGGGCAAAGATTTCTGACAGCTTTATGCATAACACTGGCGGCGCAGCAAAATTAGTCACAGTTATTTTGATCGTCTTTATGTCAGCAACAACCTTCACCACCCAACGTCAGTTGATGATGAAGGGAATGCCAAAAATGGATTCCTCAAACAACATGATGCTTCAACAACAAAAAATCATGCTGTACGTATTTCCAGTTATTTTCGCTTTGTCGGGCGTTAACTTCCCGATTGGTGTTTTGATTTATTGGTCAACAACAAACCTGTGGACCTTTGGCCAGCAGTTCTATGTGATTAAGCGAAACCCAACACCAGGGTCGCCCGCATATGAAGAGCTTCAAAAGAAGAAGGCGCAGAAGTCAGGAGTCGTTGAATCCGACCCCACACTTGAGGCCGATGAAGGCCCAAAAAAGCCAGCCCAGCGCCAACAACCAAAGAAGAACAACAAGAAAAAGAAATAGTTTTAAGAAGTTGTAAATCATGACAAATGTGTACAAAAACGCATAAATAGGATTACCAGAGCCGCTCGGCTCAGGAAAAGGGAGAGAAAATGTCTGACTCAGTTGAAGTAACAGATGTAGAAGTAGATGAGGCCACCAAGGCCCCAAAGAAGCCGCTAATTGAGCGCCTAGAAGAAGAGGGTGATGTCGCAGCCGATTACCTAGAAGCGCTACTCGATATCACCGACCTGGATGGAGATATTGATATTGATGTCGAGAATGACCGGGCAGCCCTTGCTATTGCTGGCGGCAAATTAGGCCACCTCGTAGGCGAGCGCGGAGAGGTCCTCGACGCACTCCAAGAGCTAACCCGCCTAGCAGTTCAAACCTCGACCGGCGAGCGTTCCCGCCTCATGCTTGATATCGACAACTTCCGTAGCGATAAGAAGGAGGAGCTAGCCAAGCTCGCCCATGAAGTCGCCGAAGAGGTTAAGTCATCCGGTGAGTCTGTAAAGCTCCGCCCAATGAACGCATTTGAGCGCAAGGTCGTCCACGACACTATTCAGGAGATCGGTCTTACCAGCGAATCTGAGGGCGAAGACCCACATCGCTGTGTGGTGGTCCTGCCTAATTAATGCCCGTTTCACGTGAAACGTTGATCCCCGCCTATTTTGGAGCTCATCCAGAAAAGGTCGATCGCTATGCCGAAATCCTTGCCACTTGGGGGATTGAGCGTGGTTTGGTGGGTCCAAAAGAGGGCGATCGGATCTGGGAGCGCCATATCGCTAATTGCATTCCCCTCACCACCCTTATTCCCCAAGGCCTCTCCGTTCTAGATATTGGCTCAGGCGCAGGCCTACCCGGCATTGTTATTGCACTAGCCCGACCTGATCTACGAGTGACGCTCCTTGAACCCCTTCAACGCCGAGTCGATTTCCTTATTGAGGTAGTAGCCGAGCTTGGCCTAGATATCACTGTCGCGCGCGGGCGAGCAGAGGGCTTTAAGGGATCCTTTGGCGTGGTTACTGCGCGGGCCGTGGCTCCTCTCCCCAAACTCCTTCCTTTGAGTTGGCACCTTCTCGCCCCAGGTGGCCTCTTTTTGGCCATGAAGGGGGAAGGCGCAGCTGCTGAATTAGCTGAGGCGCAAGAATCGGCTCGAAAAGTATTTAACAAGGTGGCCAAAACCCAGATACATGAGATTGTTTTGGGGGAACTTCCTTTAGCTCGGGTCGTGGAGCTCAAAAAGGCTGGTTAGATAGCCCCGTGGATGATTCACGTGAAACAAAAAAAGTGATTGGCATTCGCCGACTCAAAGAGCCGATGCCTACCCCTATCAAAACCCGAATCTTCACCATTGCCAACCAAAAAGGTGGCGTTGGTAAGACCACTACCGCCGTCAATGTCGCAGCAGCCCTTGCCATGGGTGGGCTCAAAGTCTTGGTTATTGATCTAGATCCACAAGGCAACGCGTGCACAGCGCTCGGCGTAGATCGCAACGATGGACCCGGAATGTATGAGGTCCTTATTCACGACCAACCCATGGTTGAAGTGGTGAAGAAAGTTGCTGGATTTCCCCACCTTGAATGCGCCCCAGCAAATGCAACTCTGGCAGGCGCTGAAATCAATATGGTCTCCTTTGTCTCTCGCGAGTCACGATTAAAAATTGCACTTGAACACTTCTTGGATGCACGTGAAGCGCAAGGCGCACGAATTGATTACGTCATTATTGATTGCCCACCAAGCCTGGGGCTACTCACCGTCAATGCACTTACTGCTGCTGGTGAAGTTCTTGTTCCTATTCAATGCGAGTACTACTCACTAGAAGGCCTCACTCTTCTCTTACAGACACTTGGTCAAGTACAACAAATGTTAAATAAGAATGTGAAGCTCTCAACAATTGTTTTAACAATGTTTGATTCACGAACACGTCTTGCCAATGATGTTGCAGATAGCGTGCGACAACATTTCCCCGCAGAACTTATTGATGTTCCTATTCCGCGCGCAGTTCGTGTTTCAGAAGCGCCATCATTTAATCAAACAGTAATGACATATGACGCAGCATCACCCGGAGCAATTGCTTATATGAGTGTTGCGCGCGAGATCGCACTACGAGGAGCGCAGGTAGCATGAGTACACGCAAAGGCGGGTTGGGTCGCGGCTTAGATTCACTTATTCCCACATCCATAAATACAACTCCTATTACTTCACCTACTGGTGAAACAATCGCTAATCGCAATGAAGTAGATATCAATGCAATTACACCTAATCCAAAACAACCTCGCTCTATTTTTGATGCGGATGCGCTCGCTGAACTTTCTGCTTCCATTAAAGAGGTGGGAGTTCTTCAGCCGCCAGTTGTTCGCGATATCGGAAATGGCAAATATGAATTAATTATGGGAGAACGCAGATGGCGTGCATCAAAGATGGCGGGACTACAAACAATTCCCATCATTATTCGCGAAACCCCAGATAATGAATTGTTGCGCGAAGCACTTCTTGAAAACATCCATCGCTCTCAACTTAATCCACTCGAAGAGGGATCTGCCTACGAGAACTTATTAAATGATTTTGGATATACCCATGAAGAGCTTGCTACAAAAGTTGGTAAGTCTCGTCCCGCAATCACCAACACTTTGCGCCTACTTAATTTGCCAGCAGGAGTTCAACGTCGGGTAGCTGCTGGCGTTCTTTCGGCTGGACATGCGCGGGCTTTGTTATCACTCACTGATGAAGCAGAAATCGAAAAACTTGCGGCGCGAATTGTTGCCGAAGGATTAAGCGTCCGAGCAACCGAAGAGATTGTTGCAACCCATCAGGCCACCACCAAGAACGCCAAACCAAAAGCTGGCAAGCATTTATCACCCCGACTAAAAGAGATCGCAGATACCTTGTCCGATAAATATGACACTCGAGTCAACGTGGAATTAGGCAAACAAAAGGGCAAAATTACGATCGAATTTGCTACTTTGGATGATCTTGAGCGAATTACAAAACTACTGTAATTGTTAAGGGTTAATCAAGTCCGCGAATTTCCATCTCTTGCTTCACAACACCAGCAAGTGACTTAATTCCAGCCCGAATACGTTCTGGCTCTGGATAGCAATACGACAAACGCATAGACCAGCTGCCAAACCCATCGGCATAAAAAGCGGTGCCAGGAACATAAGCGACCTTTGCGACTATCGCCTTTGGCATCATGACTTTTGTATCAATCTCTGGTGGCAAAGTAACCCAGACATAGAAGCCGCCTTTGGGGCGAGTCCAAGTCGCACTTGCTGGGAAGTGTTGATCTAAAGATTCCAACATCGCATCGCGGCGAACTTTATATAACTGGGTGAAGGAAGCGATCTGATCGCGCCATGGCTGATCTGATAAATAACTAGATATCGCTAATTGTGAGAAGTTAGAAGGGCAGAGAATTGAAGATTCACTAGCAATAACAATTTTTTCTTTGAGGGATTGGGGAACAAGCGCCCAACCAACTCGAAATCCCGGAGCAATCGTCTTAGAGAACGAGCCGAGGTAAATAACATTCTCTGAATCCTGGGCGCGCATCGCATTAGGCGATGGTCGATCAAAACCAAGTAGGCCGTAAGGATTATCTTCAATGACAAAAATTCCAGCATCGCGACAGATTTCCAGAATCTCAGTGCGACGATCGGCTGGAAGTAGTACACCCATTGGGTTCTGGTAATTAGGAATGAGGTAGAGGAATTTAATGTGACGACCAGCAGCGCGAGTAGTAGTGATCGCCTCTCGCAAAGCGTCAGGAATAAGACCATCGTTATCCATGGCAACGTGAACCACTTGTGCTTCGTATTGGGCGAAAGTTCCCAATGCGCCAACATAGGAAGGCGCTTCGGCAAGAATGACATCGCCCGGATCAATAAAGATTCGAGAGATGAGATCAAGGGCTTGTTGGGATCCAGTAGTAACAATTACATCGTCCGGGTGGGCACGAATTCCTTCCAGAGCCATTACATCGCAGATCTGCTCGCGAAGTTTGGGGTGGCCTTGGCCGCTGCCATATTGCAGAGCTTCTGCGCCGTTTTCGCTAATTAATCTCGCCACAACATTGGACATCATTTCCATAGGCAAAGCCGAAAGATTTGGCATTCCACCAGCGAGGGAGACAATGTCGGGGCGTGATGCAACGGCGAAAAGTGAGCGAATTTCACTGGGCTTCATTTGAGCCGCTCGGGTGGCGAAACGTTCGGTCAGGTTTTCAGGTGTGCCTGTGTGGATACGTGTGATGTCGCCGTTCATCAGAGAATTCTCGCACACCTAAGGAGTGGGGCGAGACTCAATTCTGACGGATGCCAGCTCTGCGCAGATCAGAGACTCGAAGCGTTCCGGTCTTTGCATCATCTTCAGAAGATAAATAGAGGCGCTGAATTGCGATCATGATCGACTCCACCAATGTTTCACGGAAAGTGGAATCAGATAGGCGCTTTAAATCGCCAGGATTGCTGAGATATCCCAGATCAATTCGGACGGCTGGAGCTTTAGTCAGCCGGAGCAAATCCCAACTTTTGGCATGGGTCCGGCAATTCAATAAATCGGTTCGCGCCGTTATTTCTCGCTGTACCAAAGCCGCAAATCGCTCTCCGACAACAGAGCGCACACTATGGGCTTCACTACCGTAATAGTAGGTAGCAACCCCATGAGCAATCTCATTGATGTAATTATCTGCATGGAGTGAAATTACAAGATCAGTATTCGCACTATTTGCCAAAGCGATGCGATCAGCATCCGATGGATTCTTCGCAGAACTTCGTGTGAGAAAGACAGTAACACCCAACGCAATTAAGCGACCTTCCAACCTTTGTGCAATATCAAAAGCTAATTCGCGATCGAGTTCATCAGAGCTGGGATCGAGAACTACCACCTTATTTGCAAGGGCTGGCCCACGACTTACCCGCTTTGCTTCCTCACGAAGTTGAGTGGGGGCTCCACCGGAAACAGTTTTGACCAATCGCATAAGGGCCATGACGGTTGCGGGACCGCAAGATCCATCCACCTTTGCACCAACTGCTTTTTGAAATTCTTTTAACGCCTCAAAAGTTAGAGGTCCATATATTCCATCAACACGACCAGTATGAAAACCGAGTTCGCTCAATCGGGTTTGCAATGTAGCAATATCGTCGCCGCGCATTAATTTTGAGGGAAGATAGGAAAGCACGCGATCTCCCAATTTCCAGCGAGCTTCTTCGAGTGAGCGCATCGTCATTGCATCTACAACACCCGTCACTACTAATCCACGATCTTGTTGGAGCGCTTTAACTGCATCTTCCACCACTGAATCAAATCCTTCAGAGGGGGCGGAGAGATATCCCAAACGGGCAAGAGTAGTGGTCACTAAAAGAACAACATCCCCATGAGCTCCAGATTTTAAATCTGAAAACTCTGAGGATGTTGGGACCATAATTATTAAAGCGTGTGAGGCTTAGAGATAGTCAGCAAGCTCTTTGAGTAGCGCTGGCTTTGGCTTTGCGCCAATAATTGATTTAACAATCTCGCCGTTGACATAAACATTGAGTGTTGGAATTGAAGTAATTCCATATTTCATTGCAATCGCTGATTCTTCATCGGTATTGAGTTTTACAACTTTTAACTTTGCGCCATATTCATTAGCGATCTCATCAAGGATTGGTCCTACGGCTTTGCATGGACCACACCACTCTGCCCAGAAATCAACCAGGACGGGAGTTGAAGATTTAAGAACTACTTCATCAAAAGTAGCTGTTGTTACTGGTGTTGCTGCGCTCATTTTCTCTCTTCTCTTTGTTGTTTTTAATAGATGAACTTTAGTGACTGGCCAGGAATCTTTCAGCATCTAAGGCAGCTGCGCACCCTGAGCCAGCCGCAGTGATTGCTTGACGATACGAGTTATCGACCAAATCACCACAAGCAAATACTCCAGATTGGTTGGTGCAAGTTGTGCGTCCTTCGACCTGAACATAGCCTTCGGGATCGCAATTAATTTGCCCAAGAACCAATTCGCTACGTGGCACATGGCCGATCGCAACAAAGAGGCCGCTCAAATCGCGCGTGCTTTCGGCGCCCGTTACCAGATTGCGTAGTTTTAAACCTGTCATGTTGGCGTCACCCAACACATCAGTGACTTCGGTATTCCACATAATTTCGATTTTAGGATTGTTCATTACGCGCTCCGCCATAATTTTTGAGGCGCGGAAAGAATCACGACGGTGAATCAAAACCACTTTGCTGGCAAAGCGAGTAAGGAATGTAGCCTCTTCCATTGCGGAGTCACCACCACCCACAACTGCAATCTCTTTATCGCGAAAGAAGAAACCATCGCAGGTTGCACACCAAGAAACTCCATGACCGGAAAGTCGCTTCTCGTTGGTGAGGCCAATTTCTTTGTAAGCGGAGCCAGTAGCGAGAATAACCGAGCGCGCTTGCAAGACATTTCCTGATCCGTCGGTGAGAGTTTTGATCTCGCCCGCAAGTTTCATTTCAGTGATGTCATCAGTAATTAGCTTCGCGCCAAACTTAACAGCCTGCTTACGAAGGCTATCCATCAAATCCGGACCCATTACACCTTCGGGAAATCCGGGAAAGTTCTCTACTTCAGTGGTGTTCATTAGTGCGCCACCAGCAGTAACCGAACCTTCATAAACAATTGGAGCGAGTTGGGCCCGAGCAGCATAAATAGCTGCGGTATAGCCCGCAGGGCCAGAACCAACAATTACCAGATCATGAACTTCACTCATGAGAGCACCTTATCTTTTGCGATTACGTAAGAGGCTGATTGCCCCAGTGACTTCGCCGACCCGAGTGAGGTGAGCGAGCAAGAGATAGCCAGCGCCACACACAAATAGAACGATGGTGAGCTTTCCGATATTCCCACCCGGCAAATACTTCTGAGATATATGAAGTGGGAATCCGACGACCATCGATATTCCAAATAGTTTGGCGTAGAAGCCGCTGACTTCGCGAATTTTTATATTGATCTCATAACGACGTAACAATCGCATCGTGCTCCACGCACCAAAGTAATAACTCACAGCTAAAGCTCCACCCAATCCAACCGTTACCCACTTGGGATCGAGGGATATGGCGGCAAGTACTGCCAGAGCCGACCCCACAAGATTCATCACTAAATTAGAGAGGACTTGAAGTTTTACATTTTCAAATGCGTTGAGACCGCGCAGGGCGATCAAATTTGCACTCATAGGTATTAATCCAAGACCAAGGGCACCTAAGACTTTGCCGATGTATTGAGCATCTCCATCGGGAATTCCAAAGAAGAGCACTCGGGTAATCATGGGACCAAAGAGGAAGAAAGCCACAGCGCTAGGAACAGTAATTATTCCCACCAAGCGAATCGCTTTAACAAGTTGGTCATGAATTAAGTCCGGACGTTTATCAATCACAAATGAGGAGAGTTTGGGGAGCAGCGCCGTAACGATCGAAATTGTAATAATCGAATGAGGCAACATAACAATTAAGAGCGCGTTGCTATATGGCGTAAAACCAACACCAGTAGTAACTCCATCATGAAGTGCGTGTACCGCAGCGCGAGTAGAAATATTTACCGTAATTAAATAACTGAGCTGAGATATTGCAGCAAAGAGAAGAGTCCAGGCAGCTAGATGAGTGGATTTACGAATTTCTGAATCTCGCCAATCAAATCTGGCACGAATCTTTATTCCGGTTTTTCGAATTACTGGCAGCAAGATTGCGGCTTGCGCAATAAAGCCCGCAGTTGTTCCAAGTCCCAGCCACGCTACTTCAGTGGAGGAGATTGTGCCCACTTCTAAGTTGTGGGTGTTCTTTAAGAACCACGAGAAGATGGCAATAGCAATCACATTGTTAAGTACGGGCGCCCACATCATGGGGCCAAAGCGATGCTTGGCATTGGCTACTTGTGAGAGCAGTGCAAAAATTCCCATAAAGAATATCTGTGGCAAGCAATAACGCATAAACGAAACAGTCAGATTGAACTCAGGGCGGCCAATATATTCAGTAGCAAAAATACGAACCAAAATCGGCGAAGCAATAATAGAGATAAGAACTATTCCACCTAAGAGAACAGATGTTGCAGTCACAAGGCGAGAGATAAAGGCATCGCCACCATCAGCATCACGAGTAGAACGAACAATTTGTGGGACAAATACCGCCGTCAGTGCGCCACCAATAAGTAAGTTATACAAAATATTTGGCATGGTATTAGCCACATTAAATGTATCGCCAAGAAGGGTCGTTCCTAAAACGGCAACAAGTAATAAACCTCTAGCTAAACCAGTAATGCGGGAGAAGATTGTTCCCACAGCCATCACTGTGGAAGATTTCAATAAGGAATGTTCTGTCATTTCTTAACCCTTCTCATTCGTCGGCCGCTTTGAATGATCGCTGCAACAAAGAGGGTTATTGCCGCTCCTGTTGTAATCCAGGTTGCGATAGGGCTAATTACTCGAACCGAGACCGGATAAATAACGGAATCTCCAAGCGATACTCCACTTGCAGTCTTCACTGATATTTCTAAACCAGTATCCCCAGAGCTAATAACATCGACCGGAACAAGAATTTCAGTTTTGGAGTTAGCAGCAAGAATTAGCGGCTCTGGATTTGTAACGCCAATGCGCTCATTGAGTGAATTTACATAGATTCGAACCGATGCCGGGGCCCCAAAAGAATTCTTAATAGTAATCGGCAATTTTTGGTGTTCGGAAGTGACGGTGAAGCGACCAGGTGACAATTTGATCATATGGGAGAGGTTGTATGAAGCCATATCAACATCGCGCGACAAAGTTAATCTGCGCTCGGCACTTAACTCCGGATAGAAGATAGATGCAATGCGCAATCGATTTGCTTCTAATTCATCAGAAGACTTAAATGCAGATGTTGCTTGAACCATTGCAAGAGCATCTTTATATGATTGCACCACATCTGAAGGAAGTTGAAAATAGGTAGTTGAGGCGTAGCTGGAAGGTGAATTCACGGGCCGGCCAAAGAACTTCTGTAAATGAAGGGCGCCAATACTCAAGAAATAACTCTCATCATGAGGTGATAAGCGGTGAATCCAATAACCCGATGGGCTGCCATACGCAGTGGCGGTAATTGATGAAAAACCAACAGCTCGCTTTAATTGAGAAAGCCAAGCAGTAGCTACATCTTGTCCTTGCCCTGGTTGGTCACTAAGCAAGGTATATCCAGCGCTCATTGCAATAACTTCATCTACAAGTGCAGCATCGATATTCCAATTACGAACACCACGAGTATCACCAAAAACTACGCTCCCCAAGCGCCCATCTTTAGCTAGCGCTGTGGCTAACTCATCGTCAAGAAATTTTCCACTTAGCGCACGATGAGTGGGTTCGGTAAGAGTGATGGAAGATAAAGCTTGTGCGTTAGGAAGAGAAATAAAAATAAAGAGCATCGACATGAGAGCAAAGAGTGATTTCTTCATACGACCA
The DNA here is from genome assembly GCA_947449535.1 of Actinomycetota bacterium. Taxonomy (GTDB): domain Bacteria; phylum Actinomycetota; class Actinomycetes; order Nanopelagicales; family Nanopelagicaceae; genus AAA044-D11. The sequence goes on from CANFRP010000014.1 coordinate 22,156, forward strand.
AATCACCTGACTTCGCAATCAATTTCTTCTCATCCGGATAAGCGAGCATGCCAATAATTTCTTCAAGTGGGAACCAACCCACATCATCTACTTCGGTTATTTGAGGAGCCAGAACTCCGCCCACCTCTTTAAATAAATAATGATGAACCGTTTTATGAATTCTCTTTCCACCAGCCATAAACCAGAAATCAATTACACCCAGCGCGCGAGATATTTCACTTTCAATTCCGGTCTCTTCGCAAACTTCCCGAATCGCTGCTTGCTCTGGAGTTTCACCCGCTTCGATATGACCCTTAGGAAGTGACCAGAGAAGTCGTTCCCGAGATTGATCTTTAAGATCACGCCGACCGATTAATAGACCTTTAGTGCCAGTGGAATCAATTACTAATCCACCTGCGCTTACTTCATCTACCCGTTTTGCATAGACCGGGCGCTTTCTGGGCGCAGATTTTTTAACAGCAGAAGCACCTTCACTAGGGCTCGCCGATTGAGAATTTTGGGGTGTTTGTGGTCCGGCTGGTCGTCGTCTCCGACGTTTCTTCCGCTTTGCAGAAGGAGCTTCGCCACCCGCACCAGGTGCCGGGGTCATGGAGTAAGGGTACTGCTCTAGCCTTACCTACTGTGAAGAGTTCGCCGCAAGATCTAGCCATTTCTATGGCGACTTCTGCCCTCATGCAGAAAGCCCCAATGGCGATCGAACTTGCCGCAAAATTTAAGGAGACTGGTCATACCCTCGCACTCGTTGGTGGCCCAGTTCGCGATGCAATTCTTGGGCGCCTAGGAAATGATTTAGATTTCACAACTAGTGCGCGCCCTGATGTAACAAAGAAAATTCTCGCCAAGTGGGCAGAATCAACTTGGGATACTGGCGCAGAGTTTGGAACTATTGCTGCAAAGTATGGCGACACAACAATTGAAGTTACGACTTACCGCAGCGAAATTTACGATCCGAATTCTCGAAAACCAGATGTTGATTTTGGAGATTCTATTGAAGGCGATCTCCATCGACGTGATTTCACTGTTAATGCAATGGCGCTCGAATTAACAACTCCGACGCCGACATTTATAGATTTATTCAACGGTGTTCAAGATTTAGCTACTAAGACTTTACGCACACCAGGTAAAGCGGAAGACTCATTCTCTGATGATCCACTTCGCATGATGCGAGCTGCTCGATTTGTTGCTCAACTTGATTTCACTGTTTCACCTGAAATTATTGAAGCGATCGCTTCGATGTCTGATCGAATCTCAATTATTTCGGCCGAGCGAGTCCGCGAAGAATTCACCAAGACTCTTATGTCACCCACTCCCCGAAAGGGATTGGCGCTGCTTGTAGACACCGGGCTTGCCGCAAAGATTTTTCCGGAATTACCCCAACTTCAATTAGAGATCGATGAGCACCATCATCATAAAGATGTCTATGAACACACTCTCACCGTTCTGGAACAAGCGATCGAACTAGAAGATCGATTAGGCGGTCCTAATCTAGTGATTCGATTAGCGGCGCTTTTTCATGACATCGGCAAACCGCGTACTCGTGCGCTCATTCCTGGCGGTGGAGTTTCATTCCACCATCATGAAGTGGTGGGATCGCGCATGACAAAAGAGCGACTTAAAGCGCTTCGTTTTAGTAACGATGTCATCAAAGATGTCTCCCTTTTAGTTTTTCTCCATTTACGTTTCCATGGGTATGGAAGTGGTGAATGGACCGACTCCGCAGTTCGTCGATATATCCGCGATGCCGAGCACCTCTTAACCCACCTTCATGTCCTGACTCGCGCTGATTGCACAACTCGCAATCAACGTAAAGCCGCAGCGCTTTCGGCTACCTATGACTCGCTGGAAGAGCGCATCGCGCAACTCATGGAGGAAGAGGAGCTCGAGAAGATTCGTCCGGATTTAGATGGCGTTGAGATTATGAAAATTCTTGGGATTTCACCCTCCCCAATTGTGGGTAAGGCATATCAATATCTACTTGATTTACGTATGGAGCAAGGCCCATTAGGTGCCGAAGCGGCCACAGCACAATTGCTTAAGTGGTGGGAAGTGAACGCCCCGAAAAAGTAGAGCTGCGCAACACAATGATTGCAGTGAGGGCGTAGGTGGCACAGATCAGCGAAGGCAAGAGAAGTGACTTTCCACTAATAGGCAAGATAAGCGCAGCGACAATTGCTCCCGCAACAATCGCACCATTTACCGCTACATCATAAAAAGCGAAAGCTCTGCCGCGGTACTCATCTTCGATCTTTGCTTGAATTAAAGCATCATTAGTTACTTTTACTGATTGACCGGCAAGTGCGATAAAGAATCCACCGATCACTAAGGTAATTGCATTTGTATCGAAAGCGACAAGAAGCAGCAGCGGAATAGGAATGAGTAGTGAGATGCGGATCCAGGAGTGTCGTCCGTATTTTGCAACTCCAAATGGTGCAATAACTGCGCCAAGACCAACCCCTATACCCGCAACTGCCATTACAACCGCAAAACCACTTAGTCCGGCATCTGGATTATCGGATGGATGAAAAGTATTTCGTTCTAGCAATAGCGCCATCAAAGTAAGTGCCGTGACCCCACCACGTTGAATTGAAGTTGCAAGAATTCCTCGAATGGAATCACCATGTGATCGAAGAATTCGAAACCCCTCACTCATCTCACTCCATCCAGGAGAGCTATCTAGAATCTCATGTTCGTGCGGACCAATTGCATTTAGTGGCCACCGAGAGCTTAAGTAAGAGGAGAGAAGGTAGGCCGATGCCGCAAGAAGAATAATTAAATAATCAGAGAAATCACTGGAATGAAAGTGATCAAGTAAGTTTTTTAGACCAATACCTGCGCCACCACCAATAACAATTCCTACGGTTCCACCAGTTACTGCAAGCGCATTTGATGTGATGAGTTTTTCTTTACTGACGATAAGTGGCAAGCCTGCAGATAGACCACTCAAAATTAATCGATTTGCACCAAAAGCAATTAAGACGACGAGCGTGAGCAAAACTCCAGTCGATCCACTCTTAATAAGAATTGCAATCAGCAATAAAATTCCCGCACGAAAAGCATTTGTGTATTGCACGATGCGCCGGCGACTAAATCGATCGAGGAAAACTCCTGCATATGGTCCAACCAATGAATAAGGAAGGAGTACAACAGAGAAAGCCAGCGCTGCAGATGATGCACTGGGTTGGCGCTCGGGCGAGAAGAGAACAAATGATGCGAGTGCTGATTGAAAGAGGCCATCGGTAAATTGGCCAAGCCAGCGGACTTGGAGCAATTTCACGAGGTTCACAAGGCGAAGCGTAGTTCGAATAATGGGATTATTCTTGGCTCCTATGTTGATCAAGCGAGATCCCATCGACTATTCCTTGGACCGTCGCGCCACTTTGACTGCGCTAGTCCATGGCAGCACATCTGCGATGGATGCTTGCGATGCAGATCCTTATTTACGCAGGGCAGCAAAACATCATGGCGAGGCAACAGATCGTGAATGTCCGATCTGCAAAAAGGAGTTCCTCAAAGATCTTCGCTACACATTTGGCGATCAACTCGGTCAATTTTCCGGACGCATTAAAACCATCCCCGAGCTGGAAGAGATGCAACGCGAATTTGGAGAGTTCCGGGTTTATACCGTTGAAGTATGTATTGGATGCGGGTGGAACCATTTAATTTATTCATACTTATTAGGGGATGGCAAAGTACGCAAACCGCCTCGCAAAGTTCGCACACTTGAGGATGATGATTGGTCATGGGAGCCACCAACAGATCGCCCCAAGAAGAGTTGGCAAATACACGCAGAAGAGATTGCCGATGGATTTCACAAAGGCTCGGACGGCTGGCGAAGAAGGTAATTCTCAGCCTTTCTCTATACCCTTCTACTTATGCGCTTTGATCCCGCCAATCTCAAGAAATTGAATTGGTCAACCATGAAGAAGTGGATAGTTCGCGCAATCATTTTTGGCGGCGGCGGCGGATTCGTTCTTGGCGCAATCGCTTTTACTTATGCCTACGTCACTGTGGGAATTCCCGACGCGAATGCCTTTGTGAACAGTCAATCGACAATTATTGAATATGCAGATGGCACCGAAATTGGACGACTTGGCTCTGAAAATCGCCAGATAGTTAAATTGGCAAACATTCCAATCAATGTGCGCCGTGCGGTACTTGCGGCCGAAGATGCTAATTTCTATAACGAAAGCGCAGTAAGCCCTACTGGTCTCATTCGCGCCGTCCTCTCCAACGTCACAACTGCCGGCGGCGGTTCTGGTGGTTCCACAATTACACAGCAATATGCCAAGACCGCATTTTTATCATCCGAGCGAACCATCACTCGCAAAATTAAAGAATTAGTTATTGCCATCAAGCTCGGTCAACAAATGTCAAAAGATCAAATTCTTGAGAACTATCTCAACACCATCTGGTTTGGGCGCGGATCATATGGAGTCCAAACAGCATCACAAGTATTTTTTGGCACAACTGTCGATCACTTAAGCATTTCGCAGGCAGCAGTTCTCGCAAGTATTTTGAATTCACCAGGATATTACGATCCAGCAAACGGTCCGGCCAGCGAGAAGCGTCTGCAAGAGCGATGGAAATATGTCATCACCAATATGGAGAAGCATGGCTGGATTACTCATGCACAAGCGACAAATGCGAAGTTCCCAACCATTAAGCCTCGAGTTAGATCTGGCGCACTTGCTGGACCAAAAGGTTATGTAATTTCATGGGTAGTAAATGAACTTGGCAAACTTGGGTTTACTGAAGCTCAATTACAAACTGGTGGATATGTCATCAAGACAACATTAGAGAAGAACGCGCAAGAAGCGGCTGTGAACGCCGTCGACAAGAAGTTGCCAGCAAAACTTCCCGATAATTTACGAGTGGGATTAGTTTCTATCCGACCTGGCACAGGTGAGATTGTTGCGATGTATGGCGGGCGCGATTACTTAGTCAGCCAATTAAATAACGCCACTCAGAGCGTTACCCAGGCGGGCTCCACCTTTAAGCCATTTGCTCTAGTCGCCGCCCTTGAACAAGGCATTCCCATTTCATCTGTATGGAATGGAGCCTCACCAAAAGTATTTGATGATGCCGGAAAGGTGTACCCGGTCTACAACTACAACTCTGAACAATTTGGAAATGTAGATCTTGTATTTGCTACCGCCCACTCCATCAACACAATTTTCGTTCCCCTGGGAATTAAAGCTGGCCCCGACAAGATTGTGGATGTTGCGCGCAGAGCAGGTATCCCAACAAGCGTTGCGCTTATGCCAACTCCATCGATCTCCCTTGGTGTAGCAAGCCCCCACGTCATAGATGTGGCAAGTGCGTATGCAACATTTGCTGCAAATGGAATTTATGCCAAGCCATTTATTGTCAAAGAAGTACTCGGCAATAACCAAGGCGTTCTCTATGAATCGCGCATTGAGGCACAACAAGTATTCCAACCAGATGTAATGGCTGATTTGGATGTTGCGCTCCAAGCAGTAACTTCTTACGGCACAGCTGCGTCTGCTGGCGCAACTATCGGTCGGCCATCCGCTGGAAAGACCGGAACAACTACAGATAACGCATCTGCTTGGTTCAACGGATACACCCCACAACTCGCGACATCCGTAGCTCTCTTTAAGGACGATGCAACTCAATCGCTCAATGGTCTGGGTGGAGTGCCATCTGTTACTGGTGGAACATTCCCCGCAAGCATCTGGGCGGTTTATATGAAGGCCGCACTTAAAGATCTTCCGAAAGAGAATTTCCCCACTCCTGCAAATATCGGCGGATCAGACCCGGTAAATATGGTTGATGCAGTCCCGACATTGGACCCATCGCTTGCGCCACCACTTTCCAAAACTAAAAAGAAGAAGTAACTTCAATGAAAGTCACTTCTAAGGCGGTAATCGCCTTAGCAATATTGGCTTCGCTTCTCTCATTTATTAAATTTAATCACTGTCGCAACGCAGGTTGGTCTTCTCCTGATATGTATACCCACGCGTGCTATTCCGATATCACCGCTCTCTATGATCAGCGAAATATCGCTGATCACTCTTGGCCATATTCACATGGCACGAATTCGCTGGAATACCCACCGCTGACGGGAGTTGTGACTTGGGCCAGTTCATATCTTGTTTTTAATTCAAGTGATTCACTTATCTATTTTGATGTGAGCGCGCTTCTCTTGGCGCTCCTCTTTATTGCTGTAGTGATTTTCATATGGAGAATGAAACCGGAGTTCTGGTATTTGTTGCCACTATCTCCAGCGGTCATCGCATCGCTATATATCAACTGGGATCTTTGGGCAGTCATCAGTGCCGTTGTTGCTATTTATCTCTTTGATCGCGGCAAATACGAATGGAGTGCACTAGCGCTAGGAATTTCAATCTCTACTAAATTCTTCCCAGTAATTCTAATTCTTCCCATTGCGGCAATTTTCATACGAAAAGGTCAGCGTCGAGATTTATTTCGCTACCTTACTTTCAGCGCTCTCACTTGGCTTCTGATCAACGCCCCATTTGCAATCTTTAATGGAAGTGGTTGGTGGCACTTCTTTGATGTGAATTCTAAACGCGGTGCGGATTGGGGATCGATCTGGTTCTTCTTGGATCGAATTGGGATCAACGTTTCTGCTATCAATCTTCTTGCGATTTTGCTTTTAATAAGCGGATCTGCCTTTTACTTCACATACTTATTAGGTGCGCGCCAATTACCCACCCTCGCTTCATCAGCATTTATTGCGCTCTCCATATTTACGATTTCGAGCAAGGTTTATTCACCTCAATATGTTCTATGGCTCACTCCATTGGCGATTCTTGCTTTAATAGATAAGAGAGATCGAGTTGCATTTTGGATCTGGCAAGGAGCAGAGGTTGTGTATCACTTTGCGATTTGGCAGCGCTTGGCCGCTCAAGAAGGTAGCCACTTCGGCCTCTCTGAGCCGAGCTACACCTTTCTCCTCGCCCTTCGGATAATCGCCCTCGCCTACTTCTGCGCCACCCTTATGCGTAAATCCCCAGCCTCCTACCCTCCACAGAGCAGTGAATTTCTCTCATCTGCCACGGGCGGTTACGCTTAGCCTTCCTTCATTCGACCACATCCGTGGCCGAGATGGAGGAGCTAGTAACCCTCCTGCAGCGGAAATCCCGTTGCCGCTTTAGTCCAGAGGAGGTGGGGTTAACTCATGCGTCACTATGAACTCATGGTCATTCTCGATCCTGAATTAGAAGAGCGCACAGTCGCGCCAAGTCTTGAGACATATCTCAAGATCATCAAAGACTCCGGTGGTTCCGTCGAGAAACTCGACATTTGGGGCCGTCGCCGTATGTCATTTGAAATCAACAAAAAGCCTGAAGGAATTTATGCTGTTGTTGATATGCGTTGTGAGCCAGCTGCGATCAAGGAACTTGACCGTCAACTGAATTTGAACGAATCAGTACTTCGTACAAAGCTCGTTCGTCCAGAATAAAACTAAAGCATCCAAAGTAGATAAGAAGGAGAAATAAATGGCAGCAGGAGATACAAACATAACCATGATCGGAAACCTCGTTAACGATCCTGAATTGCGCTTCACACCCTCGGGTGCGGCAGTTGCAAAGTTCACCGTAGCTTCGACTCCACGTTTTCTCGATAAGGCCACAAATGAATGGAAAGATGGCGACAGCCTCTTCCTTCAATGCCAAATTTGGCGTCAAGCAGCTGAGAATGTTGCAGAATCATTGACTCGCGGAATGCGCGTCATTGTTTCTGGTCGTTTAAAGCAACGCTCATACGAAACCAAAGAGGGCGAAAAGCGCACAGTGTTTGAGGTTGAAGTTGACGAAGTAGGTCCATCTCTTCGTAACGCAACCGCAAAGGTCACCAAGACAACTCGTCCTGCTGGCGGCGCAAGTGGTTCTTTCTCGACACCTACAGAGAGCGCTTCTAGTGCATCAGCTGAAGACCCATGGTCTGCAGCTCCTGTCGGCGGCGGCTGGTCTTCAGCCGGTACCGATGATCAACCTCCGTTCTAATTAACTAACCAACCATTCCCGGTATAACCGCCGGGGCATCCTAAAAAGGAGCACCACAGTGGGCGCAAGAAATAATAAAACGCTTAAGCCAAAGAAGACGACCCAAAAGTTGTCCGCAGCAGCACTGAAGAAGTTCAAGAAGAAGCCTTGTTCATTCTGCCGCGATAAGTCGACCTATATCGACTACAAGGACATCAACCTTCTTCGTAAGTACATCTCAGATCGCGGCAAGATTCGTGCTCGTCGCGTAACAGGTGCATGCACACAACATCAACGCCAGATTGCCGCTGCGGTAAAGAATTCCCGCGAAATGGCACTTCTGCCTTACACCTCGACAGCACGCTAAGGGAGACGACAGAAAATGAAACTCATCCTTACTCGTGAAGTAAATGGTCTTGGCTCAGCTGGCGATGTTGTAACCGTCAAAGATGGTTTTGCACGCAACTACCTCCTCCCACGTACCTATGCAATCGCATGGTCAGTAGGCGGAGAGAAGCAGATTGATGGCATTCGCCGCGCTCGTTCAGCTCGCGAAATCCAATCACTCGATCACGCTAAAGAGGTCAAGGCAAAGCTCGAAGCTGCCGAGATCACTGTTAAAGCAAAGGTCGGCGGAACTGGACACCTCTTCGGTTCAGTGACCGATAAGGACATCGTTGCTGCAATTAAGTCAGCCACAGGTCTTGATATCGATCGCCACGGCATCAAAGTTGTTGGCCACATCAAGGTTGTTGGAAAGCACTCTGCAAAGGTTTCAGTTCATGCCGGCGTAGTTGCAAACATCAGCATTAATGTTGTTGCTGCTTAATAAGTAATAATTTAAAAGCCCCGCTAA